>JAYTAO010000455.1:0-7692 GCA_043737435.1 Rhodanobacteraceae bacterium
GGTGCGGCTTGCAGTGCCGCAATCTTGGCGACAGCTGTGCTGCGGTCCATCGCACCTTGCTTACCCGGTGCGCCGGAGTTGATCGATAGCCAAACGACACCGTTTGCGCTTGCAGCTTTTTGTTGGGTTTGCATATTGGTGGAGCTGTCATAGTGCTTTTTCACGAACGGGCACTCGGGATTGTTCCATTCCAGCACCACGGTTTTGCCTTTGAATTCCGCTAGCGAGCGCATTTTGCCTTGTGCATCGGTGACGGAGAAATTTGGCGCGGCTTTGCCGACTTCAACGGATGCGTGCGCGGCCAGCGGAGCGAGGGCTGCAGCTAAAATGATAGGTTTCAACATGGTTTGCTTCCTTATTAAGTTGTTGTTGTGGGATAAAACTATTTACCGGTTTGTTTAGGGCGCCGCAGCGCGCACCAAGGCGGCTTCGACAATGGCGGGCGTTAAGACCTGCGGCAGAACTTCGGTCGAGCCTTTGCGCGAGTAGAGCACCACCAACGGCACGCCCGAGGCACCGTAGGATCGCAAATAAGATGTAATCGCGGCGTCTTGGTCGGTCCAGTCGCCCTTCATCGCGTGTACGCCCTTGGCGCGCAGGGAGGCGGCGAATCTTGCACCGGACATCGCCACGCGCTCGTTGAGTTTGCAGGTAACACACCAAGCCGCAGTCATTTCTACCAACACCGGTTCGCCTTGATCGCGCAAGCGCTGCAACCCTTCTGAGCTGTAATTTTTCCACTCGATTTGACTGGCGGCATTAGTCGGCTGTAGCGCGTAAAACACCGGCAGCGTCGCTGAAATCATCAGCGCATATGCGCCTATTCGGGCAAATTTTCCTTCGCTAAAGCGCTGCTGCTCCCGCCAAGTTAGCCCCAAACCGAGCAAAACCGCCGCCACGAGCAGCAGTGCCAACGCATCCACACCACGCTGTTGCGCCAGCACCCAAGCCAACCAAATCGCACTCAGATACATAGGCAACGCGAGCGCTTGCTTGAGCGTAAGCATCCAAGCACCCGGTTTTGGCATGTGCCGCGCCAGTGCTGGCATTGAGGCCAGCAGTAGCATCGGGGCCGCCAAACCTAGGCCCAATACGCCGAGCACGCTCAAGCTGACCCACGCCGGCTGCACCAAGGCATAGCCTAAGGCAGTACCCATCATCGGTGCGGTGCACGGGCTTGCCACCACGCATGCTAATACCCCACTAAAAAACGCGCTGCGTGCATGCCCATGCGCAGCAAACCCGACATCGGGATCGGCTAGATTTTGCCCCAGCCCGGCCAAACCATAACCAAAATGCACCAAACCCGACATGGAAAGTGCTAAGGCAAATAACAACAAGCTTAAAGCTGTAACCAATGCTGGCGACTGCAGCTGAAAGCCCCAGCCCAACGCGTACCCGGCGTTACGTAAACTCAGTAAAAGCACGCCCAAAACAAGAAAACTACTGATTACGCCGATGCTGTAATAAATGCCGTGTGCCCGCACCGCACTCGGCCCTGCCTCCAGTAAACCCATCACCTTTAAAGACAGCACCGGCAGTACGCAAGGCATCAAGTTGAGAACCAAACCGCCTAAAAACGCCAGCAGTAGTGCCAGCGGCAAGCTAACCGCGCTGGCGGCATCTGGAGCCAGGCCATTGATCAAAGGCGCACCGCTTTTTGCTGCACTGACGCCGCCTGTTGTCTCCGCGCTTGTGCGCGCCATCGTGCTAAAGCCCACGCGCTCGCCCGCTGCTGAATGCACTACCCACAACAGCTCCAAAGCTTTGGGCGAATAAGTAAATGCTTCATGCTTAGCGCGCACTGTTGCTAGAGCGCGTGCGCTTACTGCAACCGGCGCGGGTTTAATCGCCGCAAAGCTGTCACTACCGACAAAAAGCTCGACCGATTTCGCCTCGGCAAACGACGCCAAATCGCCCGCCAACGCAAAGCGCACCTGCGCCGAATCCAGCGTAAAACTGGCATCCCAATCCGCCGGTGCCGCGATCGGCAGTGCTGCACGCGCCTTGGTAAAGAACTGGCGATGCGCCTCCTCAAGAACCTCTGCGCCAGCAATTGGCAGCTGCAAAACAAACTCACCACGCCCAGGAATGCATTCTTCCCGGCACACCAGCCAGCTCAACTCGGCGTTGAGTTTCAGCGTCTGCTGCACGTCTTTGGGAACCGCAACATCAGCCAACAGCCATACCTCACCGTTGTAGCCAACGTTGTGGATGCCGCCGACATCAAGCGGTTCGGGCGTTGGCCATTGCAGCTCGATGGCTATCGCCGGTGCCGCGCCAATGCGCAGTTTGAGCTTGCTGGGCAGGCCCGAATCACCGGGAAATTTCCAATAGGTATGCCAGTGCGGGTCGTGGCGCAGCCTAAACGCCAAGGTCGTGGTCATGTCGGCACGCAATGTGTTGTGTTCGGCATACACCGCCACAGCCAAATGCTCAAAGCGCTGTTCCGCTAGCCAATGTTGCGCGTGAACTCGCATGGTTAATGCGCCCATGATGATCAGCCAAAAGCATAGAAACGTTTTTCTCATCGAAACATTATCCTCAAGATGCTGTCGCGATTATGCAAACTTGGGCGGGCTTTATTCGGGCAACGCCATCGACCGGGTACTTATGGCAAAAGTTTCAGCTAAATTGCGCCATCTGATATTGCAGCGTTTTTATGTGGCGTGCGCCGCTGGTAGCCGATCCATCATTCGCTGGGCACGTCCTTGTAACAATGTATAAAAACGGCGGCTTCAACAACTTTTCGGCATAGCAGGATCGATAGTCGGCGAATGCGGCGTAGGCTTTCCGCATCATTGGCAAAGCACGTGCCTGTTCGTTAGACTGCTCCCACTTTTCCAAGCAATACAGCGACGTCCCATGAGAAAATACTGCTGTAAAGCTGGTCGATGCGTAGAGCAAATTGCAATTGATCTGGCAAGCCTAGATCAGCCGCAAGATAAGCAGCCAGCAAGCTCGTGCGGGTGACAAACAGGGTTTGGTTTTTGCCAACATAGCGCAAGCCTTCAATCTAACCAAATCCGTCGTCCTGTTTGCGCCAACCAATACCGATCTGTTGCAGCTGCATGAACGCGTTAAGCTCGGCGATCAAACAAACCGCATTGACTGACGGCAAAGTTAATTTACGCATTGACTTTTGCTTTAAGCGTGCTGGGATGCGCTTCTCCCAAGGCCAGCGCTTCAGCCCGAGCCGCCGAATCAATCAAGAAATCAAAAGTGCCTAGTCATCAATAGCAATTCGTCGAAAAAATCGGGTAGGAGATTAACAGATTGCTATATTATCGCGCCCGCGTTCGGTGGCATAAGCAATCAGCGTGGAACCCTCGACACAGGAATTTGACCCCATTGAAACGCGTTCTGCTGATAGAAGATCAAGCTGATTTTGCCGCGAATGTTTGGCAGTTTTTGGAGCAGCGCGGCTTTCAAATGGATCACGCGGCGAATGGCGCCATGGGGCTGAAAATGCTGACCGAGGCGGTATTTGATGTGGTGATTCTAGATTTAGGTCTGCCTCTCATGGATGGGATTGCGCTCTGTAAAGCGGCACGCGCGCGCGACAATCAGGTGCCGATCCTAGCGCTGAGCGCGCGTGATCAGCTGAGCGATAAATTGTCGGGATTTCATGCCGGGGTTGATGACTATGTGGTCAAACCCGTGGCTTTGCCGGAGCTTGAAGCACGGCTGCATGCGCTGCTGCGCCGTGGCAGTGCGACACCGGCGAAGTTAAGTTTTGGCCCGTTGAGCTTTGATTTAATCACCATGACCTTAGTGCGCGATGCGCGCACTATTCTGTTGACGCCCAAACTCGGGTTACTGTTGAGTACGCTGATGAAAGCAGCACCGGCAGTCGTTAGTCATTCAAGCCTGATTGATGCGGTGTGGGAAGGTGCGGAGGCAGATATCAATGCGCTGCATTCGCAGATTAGCAATTTGCGCCTATTAATTGATCGGCCGTTTCGCTATGCGTTGCTGCAAACGGTGGCGGGGAAAGGCTACGCTTTACGGGCGGCAATTAAAACGGGCGATGTTGATTGAAGCTTAAGCTGCTGCATCGAACCGCGCTGTATGCCGGAGCGCTGTCCTTGCTGGGATGCGCGTTGGTCGGCGCCCTTGCGATGCTGGCGTTTGAATGGCAGGAGCAAACGCTGCTTGAAAATGCTTTGCAAGCCGGTATTGATGAGATGCACGACCATATCAAGCTCGGTGGCTGGCCCGATTTGACTAATTTGTCCAACGTGGTTTCTGCCTTGAGTAAGGCGAATGATTTGGGCGCGGTGCCGGCGGCACTGCGTGAATTGCCCGTCGGTCAGACTGAGCTGGAAACAGGAGAATTTGCTGAATTTGTTGTGCTGGTGCGCCAAATCGACAACTACCGTTACTACTATGGGGTCAGCATCGCGCCCTCCGAGCGTGGTGAAGCCAATTTCGCGTGGATCGCGGTCTTTTTAGTGTTTTGTGCCGTGGCGATTTCGGCGCTGATGGGTTGGCTGTTTGCACGGCAATTGGTGCGACCATTGAGTGCCGTCGCGCAAGCGATCACTGATCTTGACAAATCCTTGTTCAGCGCGCCGTTGGCACGTCAGAACCAAGATGAAATTGATCAGATTGTGATTGCGATAAATAGCTACAAAACACGTTTGGACGCTGCTGCTGCAAGGGAGACAGAATTTTTGTCCGATGTCGCGCATGCCTTGCGCACGCCGGTGGCGGTGATTCAAAGCGGCTTGGAAATACTGAGTCAGCAAGATAGCAAACGTGATTCAATGCTGCTGCCGCGTACTTCGCGCGACTCAGATGTGTTGGAGCGAGCGCTGCGCAATAGCCAGCAGTTGGTGCTGAAGTTGGATGCGCTGATGCTTTCCGCGCGTAAGGTGGATTTGGAGCTACTTGAACGCTTGGCGCTTGCCGCCGAGGTGGAGCTTGCGATGCGCTATTTGAGCGCGCGCGGCACCACTTCATTTGCGATTGAAATTTCTACTGATGTCTATGTCCACGCCCGAAGCGCAGTGCTGCGCTGGGTCATTATCCAATGTGCGAATGGCTTAAGCGCCCATGAAGTTGTCGAGATCAGCTGGCAAGAAGGTGCGCTGGTTTTTACCGGCAAGGACGCGGAAGTAGATGATTTGGTATTACCAGAACTGATCCAAGTAGTTTGTGTGCGCGAACGTTGGCAGCTTAGCTTTGCCGCCGCCAGTATTCGCATTGCTTTGCCTTAAATTCATGGGTTTGCCAACGCCCGCAACATCCGTTGCAGGGCGAAATGACGATAGCCCGTTAGCACGAGCTCAGGTATTTCGGCCCAGTCAAAATCAAATTGAATATCCAATGCAATCCAACCGCGATGCCCGATGTAGGGCGGTAAGTCGTAGCGTGGATCGTCAAGCAGCATGCTTTGAGTTTGCCCGTCCGCGCAAAAGCCTATGCCGGTTCGGTCCTGGGTAATCAGCAATTGCGCAAAAGTCTTCGCGCCCGCGCGCCAGAGTGAAATAATCTGCGTCGTAGGCGACGCCGCTCGCTTTCGGTTGCACCCAAGCCGCTTGCGCACCCGGTGGTGAATTTAGCCAAGGCGCGACCCGCTTGTCACCGTGAAAATTTTGCGCGTACACAGCAAATATCTTGCCTTTTTTGACGCGAAAGTTGGGCGCACCGTGTGAGACGAATTCTTCGCTTGCCGGAAATGACAGGCAAATTTGCTGCGCGATTTGATACAGGGAATGGCTCATTTTGATTCAGTGAATCATGCAAACCAAATGCAAGTTTGCCACGTCTAATGCCAGGACATCCCTTTACCTGGCAAGCAATCACCATGATCATCAAATGCGCAAAACTTATTCGTCGAATACTCACCTGGTTTTGCCTCGCAGCAGTATGCGCCCACCCTAGTCACGCCCAGCCCAGCATAGAAATCGCACAGCCGCTGCCGAAGTTAGCGGATGGCTGGTCGCAATGGCGGATCGATGCGCCTGAGGATGCCAGTAATTGGTGCTGTTTCGACGCCATGGCTAACCGGCCCAAAACCTGCAACCTGGACAGCCCGCATTTGAATTTCGGCAGCATTAGCGATGGCAGCCATATTGCGACCCAGGCGCGGCAAACCCGCAGCATGCATATTTACGCAAAAATGGCGCAGGGCGTTGTGCAAAGGCTACGCGTGTTCGGTGCGGACTGCCCGGTCAGCGCGGAAACGCCGATTGCGACGTTCGGTAAAGTGAATGCCAGCGCGAGCTTAGCGTGGCTCGACGCCTTATCGGTCAGCACGTCTATGAAAGAGACGCAGATTTTGCCAGCGTTGGCGATGCACAACGGTGCAGCACCGATCCTTTTGGCTTTGGCCAAGGGCGATGCAGCGGCCGGGATCCGTCGACAAAGCTGGTTCTGGCTATCCCAAATCAACGCAACGGACTTGGAGCGCGAAGCATTGCTAGCGCTGCGCGCTGACACTCCCGCGCGCCGTGATGGCAAGGGCATTATTTTCGCTTTGTCCCAGCTGCAAGCACCGCGCGCTGGTAGCGTCCTTATCGCAATCGTCGAAGACAAAAAACTGGCAATCAAATTACGCAAGGAAGCGCTCTTTTGGCTGGGCCAAATAGAGGGCGATCAAGGTTTGAATTATCTGGATCGCATGCTGAGTTCGCACTAAAAACTGGCAGGCAGCGTAGCCAGGGAACGAACGGGTTAGAAAATCCAAAGTGAGCCGCAAAATTTCTCATTCCAAAGTGGTCAACATCAGCTCAGAAAAAAACTTCGTGAAATAGAGTGCTGCTCAAAAAAAGTTCGAAATTGTTTCGCCATTTATTTGAGGAAAACAAAGATAGCGGGGTGGCGCCGTAGTTGACGGATTTGATTGGAAAAAACGAGTTTCTCGTGGCCGCAAGCCTGAGCATTCATTTTGCAAAAAAATATTTTAACCTGTGGCGCAGGCGTCGTACTGCCACGAACGGACGCTTCAGGGTATCCATCAACGGCTAAATTGCGCCGACCCAAGTGCTGCCCACGGAAAAATTTACGCGCTCCTTGGAAAAGATATTTGATTTTGTGCGTCAGTTACCTGAGGATTCGCGCCTCTCGTTTTGTCCGAGTCACTCAGGAAAATTATGAATAAGGCGTTTTTCGGTGCGTTACTCGCATCACTTATGGTGTTTTTGCCCCACTCCGCTAGTGCCGCAGCGAGCGCTGAGCCGTTGTGGCGCGAGGTGCGTGAAACCGACATCCCACGCACGCAACTGGACCGGCTAATTGTGCCGCAAAGCTTTCGCTCATTGCGCCTGGACGTTGCGCGCCTGAAAGCAGCGCTGGCGCTGGCACCGCAAGAACAAACGCAGCGAGTGCATGCGAGCCAAGTGACACTGCTTTTGCCGCTTCCCGGCGGCAGCTTTGGCAATTTTCGCATTGTCGAATCGCCGGTGATGGAAGCGGGGCTTGCAGCAAAATATCCGGAAATTAAGACCTACCTCGGGCAAGGTATCGACGATCCCAGCGCCACTGCGCGTCTTGATCTTACGCCCAAAGGCTTTCGCGCCCAGGTCATAAGCGTTGATGGCACGAGCTATATCGACCCGTTTCAACCGGGCGATGTCGACTATTACATTAGCTATCGCAAGCAAGAGTACAGCCACGGCGAGCGGGGAATCTGTTCGGTCACCGGCGAGCCAATTCAAACGGGCTCAGCCAAGAAATTGAACACGA
>JAYTAO010000456.1:0-7681 GCA_043737435.1 Rhodanobacteraceae bacterium
CCGCTTGCACCCATGCCCTACACTCGCGGCCATTGATTTAATGCGAACAAACGCTATGCCCAACGCTGATACAACCGCATCCGATTTGATCGACATCCATGCACAGCGGCTGTTGATTCTTGATTTTGGCTCGCAATACACGCAACTAATTGCGCGGCGGGTGCGCGAATTGGGCATTTACTGCGAAATTTACCCGTGGGACGTTGCTCCAAAGCTGATTGCCAGCTTTGCACCCAAAGGCTTGATCCTATCCGGCGGGCCAGAAAGCGTGAACGACACCAACCCGCCACGCGCGCCGGGGCTTTGCTTTAGTTTAGGCGTGCCGGTATTGGGTATTTGCTATGGCATGCAGACGATGGCGGCGCAATTGGGTGGCGCGGTGCGCAGTGGCGAACATCGCGAATTTGGCTATGCGCAAGTGCTGCTGAAAAACCATACGCCGTTATTGGACGGCCTAGCCGACGGCGAGCACGAAAGCCACCTGGACGTGTGGATGAGCCACGGAGACCGCGTGGAGTCGGTGCCACCCGGCTTTGTTGTGACCGCACTGACCGCAAGCGTGCCGATTATCGCGATGTCCGATCACGCCCGACAACTGTACGGCGTGCAATTTCACCCGGAAGTGACGCACACCAAGCAAGGTGGTGAAATTTTGCGGCGTTTTGCCATCGATATTTGCGGCTGCCAGCCCTTGTGGACAGCGGAAAATATTATCAGCGACAGCCTGCAGCGCCTGCACGCGCAGTTGGGGAGCGACGAAGTATTGCTGGGTTTAAGCGGCGGCGTGGATTCCTCGGTGCTGGCTGCCTTACTAGATCGCGCGATTGGTAGTAAACTAACGTGTATTTTTGTCGATACCGGGCTGCTGCGTTGGCGTGAAGGCGATGAAGTGATGGCGATGTTCGATGCGCTTGCGCACGAACAGGGCCGCGATGCCGACCGGCTCAAAATCATTCGCATCGACGCCAAACAGCAGTTTTTTAGCGCGCTTGCAGGCTTAAGCGACCCGGAGGCAAAACGCAAAGCCATCGGCCGGGTGTTCGTGGAAATCTTTGAAGCCGCAGCCAAGCAGCACGGCGGCGCAAAATGGTTAGCACAGGGCACGATTTACCCGGATGTGATCGAGTCCGCCGCCAGTAAAACCGGCAAATCCCACGTGATTAAAAGCCACCACAATGTCGGCGGCCTGCCGGAACGCATGAATATGAAGCTGGTTGAACCGCTGCGCGAGCTGTTCAAAGACGAGGTACGCCGCCTAGGCGTGGCACTGGGTTTGCCGAAAACCATGGTCCATCGCCACCCGTTCCCTGGCCCCGGCTTGGCGGTGCGCATGCTCGGTGAAATCAAACCCGAATGCGTGGAGCTATTGCAGCAAGCCGATGCTATTTTCATCGCCGAGCTGCGCCGCGCCGATCTATACGACCGCGTCAGCCAGGCGTTTGCAGTGTTTTTGCCAATCAAATCGGTAGGCGTAGTCGGCGATGCCCGCGCCTACGATTGGGTGATCGCGCTGCGTGCGGTGGAAACCATCGATTTCATGACCGCGCACTGGGCGCATTTGCCCTATGACTTTTTGGATTTGGTGAGTCGGCGCATCATCAATGAAGTCAAAGGCATTTCGCGCGTGGTCTATGATATTTCCGGGAAGCCGCCGGCGACTATTGAGTGGGAGTGAGGTTGGGCTCATAAATTGCGCGTTCGCATCGCGCGCATTAGGCGGGGTTGGTCGTTGGTGGAGCTTGCCAGCAAAGCGGGAATTAATCGTAATATGCTGAGCGCGCTGGAACTTGGCAAAGCGGGCACCGCAATAGGTGTGTGCTTCACTGTGCTGTGGGCACTCGGGTTAGAAACATCATTGGGCGCGTTGGCCAACCCGGACAGGGACGAGCATGGCAAAGCACTAGAAGCATCGCGTCGCCCTACCCGCGCGGGCAGGCCACGCAAGGTGGATAGCGACTATGACTTCTGAGCGCGAGGCGTACGTCTATATTCAGCTGCCGGGCACGCTAATGAGGGTTCCGGCGGCGTTGCTGAAGGTACAAAGCTTGGCGAACGGCACGCAGATCGGACGCTTGCGCTACGGGGCGAAATTGGCTTGCCGCGTTGCAGATTGATTCGCCTGCAAAATTTGGCTACTAACTCCATGTTGAAGGGTAAGATCCGCGCATGAAAAAAAACTCCCACAAAAGCATCTCCGCTAAAGCCGACGCGGCGTATCGAATCGCCAAACGTCGCGTAGTCGATGATATGAACGGCCCGCCATCCCTAAGCCAGGCCAGCGCGCCAGCGTCATCCAAACGTTCCAAACGCGCCGATGTAGAAGCCAAAGCCGCCCAGCACTATTCGCCTTCGGCTAGAGACAAACGCGGCGTGTCTTTCGATGCGCCGCCGCGCAATCGTCATGGCATCACCCCCGATGCGCCAAAAAGCAAACGCCGTCGCGTGAGCGCGGCCGCGCCGGATTTGGCGTCATTGGCATTGATCACGCCGAACGAATACGCGGTCAAACGCCCGGCAGCCCGCGTGCTCACTTCAATTCGCATTATTGGCGGCAGCTTGCGCAATTCCAAAATCATCGTCCCGAACCAGCCAGAGGTACGGCCCACGCCTGATCGCGTACGCGAAACGCTATTTAACTGGTTGACCCCGCTAATTCCTGGGGCACGCGTATTGGATTTATTTGCTGGCACCGGCGCGCTGGGAATTGAAGCGATCAGCCGGGGTGCCGCCTTTGTGGAATTCGTGGAAAGCGATCCCAGCCTGTGCGCCAAATTGGGTACGGAGCTGACGCGTTTGAAAGTTGCCGATCAGGCGCGCGTGACTCGCGCTGTGGTGCCTGGGCCCAACGCTTTGGCGCATACGCCGGTCGATATTATCTTTCTTGACCCGCCCTTTAGCGCCGATCTTTGGCTGCCCAGTTTGGCCGCCATCGCAAGCAAGGGCGTGCTAAAAGCGGGTGGCGTGCTGTATTTAGAAGCTGGGAGTGCGCTAACACTGAGCGCTGCTTGGCAGCCCCTTAAACAAAGTAAAGCGGGCGCAGTACATTTTGCCCTGTATCGTTATCAACCGCTGGTCGCAGCAGTTAATGGAGCCGAATGATGGGTATTTTCAGAGCCGCCACGTGGACCTTAGTTTTTCTAGTTTTTGTCGATATCAGCGATGCGCAGTCGCTGGATGCGAACGCGCCGGAAGCGGTGCTGGCTGAGCGAATACCGGATTGGTTTTTTAGCGACGGTTTAGAATTTGTCATGCCGCCTGCGCTGATCCGAACCACGAGCTTAAAAATTCGCGACCCGCATTTTTTTGCCCCGGTATTCCCGCCATTCGTCTGTCCAGATTTTACCGACAACGATATCGCCGGGCAGCCTAATAGCGCGGTCAATAATCAAATCAATCTGACGCTAACCACTGATGGCGATGGCGATGGCTTTTTGGACTCCAGCCCACTTTGGATTTTTCAAAATGCGCTTGTAGGCCCGCAAATACGTCGGTTTGATACCGCCTCTGGCCAGTGCAGCGCACCATTGGCTGGCACCACCTGCAGTTTCCCCACCGCAACCAGTGCAGATACTTATACCGTTATCAATACCGGCACCGACACTTGTTTTAGCCCCATTGCTGGCACCACCGGCGGCTACACCCCTAGTGTGGCTAGCGTTGCCACGCCCTGTTGGTTGGGCGCTGCCAAACCGCAGGCGAGCTTAAATTTTAACGGCGTCGCGGTACCTTTGTTTGGCGTGCGCATGGGTGGCGCGGTGACGGCGGCGGATGGCCCAATTGGACGCGTCATGATGCGGGGTTTTTTGCGCGAATCTGATGCTGACGCGACAATTCTACCTATGAGTTTACCGTTGGTCGGTGGGCGGCCGGTTTCGGTGTTGCTCAAGGGCGGCACCGGCAGTTGCGCGACTGGCTCGGATAAAGACGTGCTAGATGGCCTCACCGGCTGGTGGTTCTATATGGAGCAAAACCTTGCCAGCGTGCCGATCACGCCTTGAGTATTTTTGCTTACTCCAGTCTGGGCCCTGCTTGGGCGTCGAGCGTTTCTCGATAGCAGCGTTTCTCGATAACAATGCCAAGCTGCATAGGCGAGCCAGCCAGCGCCCGTGCCGCAACGCCGCTACATCAATTTATAGGTGATCACAAACCCGGAAAGAACCACCATCGTCAAGGAACACAAAAACACGGCATCGGTCGCCGTGGTCAATCTGACAATTTTGGGCGAATCCAAGTGTCGCAGAGTAAAAAAAACCAAATATCAGACGCTAAGGAAACCAAGCCCGGCAAATAAAAGCATGTCATCGGCGATAGAGGTCGTGGCAATTTTATTTTGCAACACGCCCACAAGCGCGATACAGATTCCAGCGAGCGTGCTGCTGGCGCCCAACAGAGAAAAAAGCGCTGTTTTGGTATCTTCCGTACTTTTAAGATTTTTAAGCATAGTGATCTACAGGGTGCACGCCGAGTGCGGATGTTTTGGTTTCTGCAATAAAATTAACTTGCGTCGGGTTGCAACTAGTCACCTGTTTTGAGCAGCACAGCGTTAGCGACGGCGGTGTAATCACCGTTAAAATGATGGCCGCCGGGAAGCTTGACCATATGGGTCTTTCCATTGCGCAACTGTGGACATACGCTGTCAGTCTCGTCAGCGCCATAAATGCAGGTGAAAGGCACCCCACTAAGCCGGTTGAGCTCGGGCATCGTGGGCGTTCCGGTCCGGTCGGTGAGCCAATTTGCGATATGAAACTCAAACACCGCTGTGGCTGAAAGGCCAATCGCGGCGACCGTGGCAATACGCGCTTTGCTGGCATCAGGTAGGCGGTTAAGGACGAACGGCATGACGTCAGCTCCTTGCGAATAACCCACCAGAATCACTTTTTCTTTGTGCCAAATTGCCGCGGCTGGATCGACTCCGTTAGCGCTCGCGCCGAACCAGCGTGCGGCAGCGGTACGAAAATTTATGGGTTCTTGTGGCTGACTTAGCATCATGCTTTCCCAGCTAGATAACTCAAATTGGGGGCTGCCCGAGCCGTACTCAAGCCCAAGCCGGACGTCCACACGATAGTTTTGACGCCCGGCCTAATTTCAGATTGTTTTAGCTGCACGACACGCAACCTAGCTCTTGCGACTAGCTTTGCTGTGCCGGTGCAGGAAATCCGCATCCGTTAAACATAGATTGCAGCTCGGCACCTTTCACAGTGATGGCGCAGATATGAAGAAAAATTTAGCTTTGTCGCGCTCGGTATGTCGCATCTGGAACAAACCATTGCGAGCGTGCCGATCACGCCTTGAGTGTTTTTGCTCACTCCAGGCTCGGCCATGTCGAGGCGTCGAGTGTCTCCCGATAGCCATGCCAGCTTGCATAGGCGAGCCACGGCATAATAATGATGAGCCCCAAAAACGCGGTCAAAAAACCAACCAATGTCAGCGCTGCAATCATTATCCCCCACAGCAACAGTGTGGATTTATTGCGTAAAACCGCGTGAATGCTGGACACGCATGCCGTCACCATATCCACGTCACGATCCGCGATCATGGGCAGTGAAAATGCGGCGGTTGCGAAAGTAACAGCGGCAAACACTGAACCAATGAGTGAGCCAATGGCTAAAAACTCGACGAGCAGCCGGTAGTCTGTTTGGGTGACTGGAAAAAATGCGCTGAGGATCATCCCTGAGCGCGACCAGATCATCAAGATGACGAGCTGCATCAGTGCAAAAACGCCAGCTTGCCCGACCACACGCCGCGCTAGGGCAATTGAATCCCGCAACTTCGGCACATGCCCTTGTTCAAGCTCGCGGCTAACGCAATACATTCCGACCCCAATCAAGGGCGCGATAAATACAAACCCTGACAATAAAGTTGCGAGCAGCGCAAATCGCCCAAGAACCCAAGCGAATGCTGAAATTGCAATGCTGATCAGCATAATAACTAGGCCAAAGGTCAAGGAAAGCGCAGGTGCACGCCAATAATCGCGCCAACCCAACGCCAGCCAACGTGCGGGTGCGCTGAATGACAATTTGGCACAGGGCACGACAAAAGACCGCTCTTTCGGCGGCATGCGGCTTGCCAAGTTTTTCATACACAAGCACCAGAGGGAAAAAAAGTTGAATTGAAACAGTTAAGCGTCGAGGAAAATCATGCGTGCGAGCCCGAACCGGCATTTTGATTCAGATCAATTTTATCGCGATAGTTTTAAAACGCTCAATGGCGCGAGCGGGAAGATTTGCTGCACACTGCGTCGAGCGCTTTCGCGGCCAGTTCAAGCTATGCTTTGATGCGGCGTAACGACGGCCTTCTACTTTTAGACTTTTCTGAAAACTTTATGGCAAACCTACACATCCCGGTTTCTATCGGGGAACTGGTCGACAAAATCACGATTTTAGAAATCAAACGCAGCAAAATTACTGATGCAACCAAGTTACGCAATGTGCTGCGCGAGCTCGATTTGCTTGAGCATATTTGGCAGGTGAGCAAACTTGACCGAGTTCTGATTGCAGCCGAATGGCTGCAACTTCGCGCGGTCAATGAAAGGCTTTGGGGCATTGAAGATCGCAAACGGCTGAAAGAAGCCGCGGCTAGCTTTGACCAAGAATTTATTGCGCTGGCGCGCTCGGTGTATTTTGAAAATGACAAACGCGCGGCGATCAAACGCAGAATCAATGAAATACTAGGCTCGGACATTGTTGAGGAGAAGAGCTACGCGAATTACGCCGCGAGCGGCGCTTCTGGGCCGCGGGTGTAATGACGATGTCCAATACACAGAACGAACGAATTCCCTGCGATCTTTTAATTGAGCCGCGCTGGCTGATTCCGGTGGTACCAGAGGGCGCTGTGTACACCGAATATGCGATTGCGGTTGCCGACAAGTTAATCATCGCGATTGGGCCAGCGCAACTATTGCGCGCCCGCTATCAAGCGGTGCAGTATATCGAGCTGCCCGAGCACGCTTTGATGCCGGGACTGGTCAATAGCCACACGCATGCGGCGATGAGCTTAATGCGCGGACTGGCGGACGATTTACCGCTCATGCGCTGGCTAAGTGAACATATTTGGCCCACGGAGGCGAAACATATCAGCGCCGAATTCGTACGTGATGGCGTGCGCTTGGCCGTTGCCGAGCAACTGTGCGGCGGCGTTACCACGATGCAGGATATGTATTTCTACTCGGAAGTGGTTGCGGAAACGGCGCTCGCGATGGGCATGCGCGCCGTGGTTGGCGCGATCGTGCTTGAGTTTCCGTCGGCCTATGCCAGCAATGCCGATGAGTATTTTGCCAAGGGCTTAGCGCTGGTGGAGCGCTATCACAAACACCCGCTGATCTCGGTGGCGCTGGCACCGCATGCGCCCTACACCGTCAGCGATGCGTCCTTTGCAAGAGTGCGTGACTTAAGTGAGCAGCTAGACCTGCGCGTGCACTGCCATATCCACGAAACCGCCGGGGAAGTGGCGGATAGCGTGGCGCAATATGGCATGCGGCCGTTGGCACGCTTGGATCAACTGGGCCTTCTGAATGCACGCCTGAGCGCTGTGCATATGACTCAGCTTACTTCAGAGGAGATTCAACGCCTGCGTGTGACCGGCGTCAGCGTATTGCATTGCCCAGAAAGCAATTTGAAGCTTGCCAGCGGTTTTTGCCCGGCGCAGGCCTTGCTCAATGCCGGCGTCAATTTGGCCTTGGGTA
>JAYTAO010000457.1:0-3103 GCA_043737435.1 Rhodanobacteraceae bacterium
ACCCCAGCACCGCCGCCGCTCACGCCGCTGGTTTATGGCACCGCTAAGAAAATTGCCGAGAAATATTTTCCCGGCGTGCCGATGCTGCCTGGGATGGCAACCGGTGCGACCGATGGCCGCTTCCTCAACGCGGCCGGTATTCCCACGTATGGCGTGCCGGGTCGATTCTCCGATCCCGACGGCAATGGCGTACACGGACTGAACGAGCGCAAGTCGGTCGGGGGGCTGTACGTCGAACGCGACTATCTATTCGATCTGATTCAGGCTTATGCCAATTCAAAATAAAATGTCTCGCCGCACAGGCTAGCCGGATGCAGACTTTTTGGTTCCGATGCAGCATGATGCCATCACCGCTGGTTTTACCCCCTTGCTTAGCGCACAGGGTGCGACTGCAATCGAAGGCGGCGTACCGATCCTACGCGCGGGCAAAATCATCGGTGCCATTGGCGTCAGTGGCGCAGGCTCGGAAGACGATGGTCAAGTCGCGGCAGCAGCATTGTTGGCGTTGAAATGCGAATGTTAGTCAATACAGCTCAACGGCTGTGCGCTGTCACTGTAGCGCGCGCATCGTGACTACTTGAGCATCGCGCTACTCGGCCTGGACGCCACGCCGCTCGCTAGCCCCGCGCTTAAATTTGCAGGTAGCGCCATGGTTAGCGAAAACTATGCGCCCAATTTCCCAATCGCGTTACTGAGCAAAGACTTGGGATATTTGCAGCACGCCGCAAACGAAGTGGGTGCGGCAGCGCCAATGCTCAGCTGCCTTAATTCTGTTGTCGATCAAGCGATTTATTAAGGTTTGCAATTTCAAAACTTTACCGCACTCGCGCAAATGTACAAGCCCACGCAGCAAGCAGCTGGCGTTAAGGAAATCGTTAATAACCAAATCATTTAGATCTCAGTCGCCCACTCCCTACTTAAACTTAAACAAGGAAACCATCATGCAAAACATCGGAATTGTTGCCCAATTAATTGCCAAACCGGGAAAAGAAAATGCTCTTGAGAATTTTTTAATTCAAACAAGAAACCACAGTTGGACGGACAAAAGTGTTCAATTTTGTTCGTAGCGACCTTCACCGACAAGGTGAACTTCGGAATATGTTAATTATTCAACATATTCATAGCTTTATCGGAGTTAGTTAGCAGTCAACTGCGGTTTTTAGGTTAATGCCTTGCCGTTGGCAAACGATGAGCCAGGAACGCTGGCAAGGTAGGCGTTAAACCTGAGCGCATCAAGGTTTGCCATCGTTGACGCCTTCCCGGACGAGTGATCTCGTGACGCGCATCTGTCCGGAAAAATTGCCGGTGCCTTGATGGCGAGCGCAGAGCAATTGCTGTCTGAGCCGCCACTGGTAGAAAAAGTCCAGATCTTAGCCGCGAAAGCCGCAAGCTAACTCAGCCCAGATCGCATTTGAAGCCAAACACTCGCTTCGCTGGGTGTCCGTTGAAACGGGGCAGGATCACACCCACGATGCATCGCGCGGTCTCTGCGTCGGCCATCATCTCGGCCCATTGGTCTAGATCGTGCAGGTTAAGCGACCGTAAAGAAATTTCGCTCGTAAGCGTTGGTAACTGTGACGTATCCAGTCCAAGCGATTTAAAGATCATTGCAACACCGAATTTTCCCAGTGAAAAATTGGTAAAGCTATTTATTGCATACCGTGTTGCTGCCAAGCTTCGAACTCGCACTATTTTTTCGGAATGAAACAATGACTTTGCGTCGCCATCAAAATTTTATGCCTCAACTTGGCCCTCGCGTTTTCGTTGACAAGATGGCGCTAGTGCTGGGTCAAGTCGACTTGGGCGATGACGTGAGTATCTGGCCCTTTGTTGTAGCGCGTGGCGATGTCAATCGGATAGTCATTGGTGCGCGAAGCAATATCCAGGACAACAGCGTCTTGCATGTCACCCATGACGGCAAGTACACCCCAGGTGGCGCGCCACTGCTGATTGGTAGCGACGTAACAGTGGGTCACGGCGCAATTTTACACGCCTGCACAATTGAAGATGCTTGTTTAATAGGTATGGGAGCGGTCGTATTAGATAGAGCGCATGTAGGAAAACACTCCTTGATCGCAGCGGGTAGCGTACTCAGCCCAGGAAAAATCGTTGAACCTGGCTCAATGTGGCGAGGTAATCCGGCGAGATTTGTACGCAAATTGAGCGATGTCGAAATTGAATCTCTGTATTACTCAGCAAGAAACTACGTCAAGCTTAAAGATGACTACCTGAGTGGCGGGGTCAGCGAAATTTAAAAAATTGTGTCACCACATTAAAGTACGGTAGTTCAGAATTCACAAAGGCAACAAGATGATTCGAGTAGCGTTGATTGACGACCATGACATGATCAGAGCAGGATTTGCTGCGATTCTAACTAGTGACCCAGAGTTTTCAGTCGTGGCGCAGGGTAGCCGGGGTGAAGACGCGATTTTGATCGCTCGAAAAGATAAGCCTGACGTAATTTTGTTAGACATCAGCATGCCTGGTGGTATCAGCGGCGTGGAAGCGTTGTCGCGGTTGATCGCGATGGACAAGCCACCAAAAGTGGTCATCGTTACTCAACATGAAGAACTAGGGCTTCTACGCCGATTGTTAGAATCAGGAGCGTCCGGTTATGTCAGCAAAAGTGCTGGCGCAGATGAGCTGAAAGCTGCCATTCGAAAAGTGATGCAAGGTAGGCGTTACGTAAGTCAAGATTTAGCGCAAGCCCTTGCGCTTGCGGGATCGCATTCGAGCTATGAATCGCCGTTTTCAAAGTTGAGCGGTCGCGAGCACGAGGTAGCATTTTCAATCGTTGCGGGCGAACGTGGAATGGACTTGGCTGCTCGACTGTTTATCAGCGCCAAAACAGTTAGCACTCACAAGCGCAGTATGTTCGAAAAGCTTGGAGTCAAGAGCGATGCGGAACTGATCAAACTAGCCGTAACGCATGGTTTAGCACCGGAAACCGTGGTGCTTTCTTCTTTATAAACGACTCTTAATCCTGAACAAACTCAAATCCAAGCCAACTAATTTTCTTGACGGGCAGAAAAACTGATGTAGAGTAGCTGGCTCACCTGACGGGAAACACTCTCCGCGAGATGCGGAAAGTTAGTCAGGAGAT
>JAYTAO010000458.1:0-3101 GCA_043737435.1 Rhodanobacteraceae bacterium
GTTAAGCCGACAACTTAAGTTCGGGCCGCATGTTTAAGCGGTCCTGCCAAGCCCATGCGGGCAAAGTTGCTTCCGGCCTCGCTAAATAAGTATCCCGCACAAACGTAAAAGGATCTAAGGATTTGCACATCAGGCTGACGCGACGTCCATTCGGCAGCGTTTGTTGCCCGGCTTCGACAAAGCCTTGGGTTTTGAAAAACAGCAACGAGACCTCATCGCGGGGCTGAATGAATACCTCGGTGACTAAAATGGGTTGGCGTACTTCGGCGAAGCTCAAAATATCCGCGTAAAAAAGCCTGCCAATGCCGCTGCGACGATGATCCGGCGTCATCACGACTCGGTCAATGTAGACAAATTCTGGGTAATGCGCTTTGAACCAGCAAAAGTTTGGGCTGTCGTAGTCCGCTTCAGGTGTCAAGGCGATCAAAAAGCCAGCAACTTGACCATTGATTTCGGCGACTCGGAAGTAACGCGCAATTTCCAAAAACCTCGCCATGCGCGCCCGATCTATCGGCAAGATGCTTTCGCCAGAACTATTGTTAATGGCTAAAACGGTATCGAGATCGGCGACGCTGACATCGCGTAGGCGTATAGATAGGTCTGAAATCATAAAGATAGAGCCGCCATAAAAACTCCGGTTTGCTTTATTTTGCCAAGGCAAAACAAGTTTTTCCTGCTCTGGTGGGTACGTAAAAAGCCCATGCGTCTAGCGCCGGAGCAAGGAAACGCATCTGCGCCTATTAACACGCGCTGAAAACGTGCACTTGGAGTATGCCCAGCGATTGAGCGCACGCCAAGGAAAAAGTTCGGGCGGATTTCAGCACATTCCCGGCAAAAAATATCATTTGATTTTTTTGCAGCGGACAAATCATTTTTGATCAATGACTTAGCGCGCATAGCATGCGAATCTAGTAGCCCGCATGACCTATGACGCATGCAAATTAGCTTAATAATCTGCGACTCTGGACGCCTAATGCCTCCACGAACCTTCTCTCACGCCCAATTATTGCTTTATGCCGGCCTGTTTACGCACGGCTGCGTTGGGTTGTTGTTGTTTGTTTTGGGTGGTAGCGATGGCCCTATGCAGCTAATGCTTGCTGCGCGCATCTTGCTTTGGCTCTGTTATTTTACTTTTGGGCTTGCGTATTTTGTGTTGCTGTCGGAACGCCGCGACGCAATCGCGGTTGCGTTAGTTCGGCGAGAGTCAACCATCACCATGACCAACGTTATGTTGCTGCTGATTTGCAGCGCGACCTTGACCTTTGCCTACGTCATCGCTAACGGCTTGGCGGCGGTATTGCTGATGGTTTCGGCGGCGGCAATTGCTTACGCTTTGCCATTGCGCCCAGCGCTAGTTTGGATGATTGGGCAAAACCTAGCATTTTTACCGATTTTGGCGGCGCAGCGAAAACTACCGTTTGTTGAAGTGGTGCTGACGGTTGCGATGTATTTGGGCGTTTCCAGTTTTGTATTCATGACGGCGTGGATTGGCAAGCGCCAAATGCAGGCGCGCGAACAGCTGCGGTTAGTCAACATGGAACTGCGCGCCGCGCAAGCGATGCTTTCCGATACCGAGCGCACGGCCGAACGTTTGCGAATTTCGCGTGAGCTGCACGATTTGGTCGGCCATCATCTAACCGCCCTGGCGCTAAACTTAGAAGTGGCTACCCATTTGACTGAAGGCAAAGCGCTGACCCACGTGCAGCAGGCGCAAAGTATTTCCAAGCTGCTACTAAACGATGTGCGTGAAGTCGTCAGCACGCTGCGCGAAGGCGATCCAATGCAGCTGGACCGAACGCTGAAAGCCATGGTGGCTGATGTCCCAATGCCCAAAATTCACCTGAGCTTGCCGCATCCATTTACCGTCAGCGACGCGCCGCGCGCGCACGCACTGCTGCGTTTAGCGCAAGAAGTGCTGACCAATGCGATAAAGCATTCGGGTGCGCGCAATTTGTGGCTAACTTTCGCCTTGCGTGACGCTGGGATCGAGATTAGCGCGCATGATGATGGGCATGGCACTGATCAATTGAAAGATGGCAACGGACTTGCTGGCATGCGCGAGCGACTGGCGGCGTTTGGCGGCACGATATTGTGTGAAAGCGCCGTCGGAAGAGGCTTTAATGTCGCGGCATTTTTACCGCTGCGAGCGAACGCAGCCGCAATAAATGGAATTGGAGAAAGAATATGACAACGCAACTGAAACAAGCGGTGGGAAACCCTCAGGATAGCTCTGCGCGCATTCGCGTGTGCTTAGTGGACGACCAAATGCTCGTGCGTGCAGGAATTCGCAGTTTGCTGGAGCTCTCAGATTTAGTAGAAGTCGTCGCGGAAGCGGTGGACGCAGATAGCGCCATCGCCATCATTCCCCAAGTTAAACCCGACGTCGTTTTGCTCGACATGCAAATGCCGGGCAAGCTTGGCCTGGAGGTGTTACGCGAATTGGGGCCCAAAGGGTTGTTGCCACCGACGGTCATTTTAACGACGTTCGACGATGATCAATACGTGTTAGCCGGACTTCAAGCGGGCGCGCGGGGATATTTGCTGAAAGACGTATCCCTAGACCAACTTGTCGACGCCATTAAAGCAGTGGCGGCCGGAGGGACTTTGGTCAAGCCAGCGATTACCCAGCGCTTGCTCTCTGGCCTGAGCCATCTAGAAAACAAATTTGCGGCGCTAGACGTGCCGGATCACTTGACCGAGCGTGAAACTGAGATATTGCGACTGATGAGTGCAGGCTACAGCAACAAAGAAATTGCGCGCGCTTTGGATGTTGCAGAAGGTACGGTCAAAAATCATGTGTCAAATATTCTTTCCAAGCTAGGCGTACGGGATCGGACGCGAGCGGTATTGAAGGCTTTTGAGCTAAAATTGGTTTAGCGTCGCCAACTTAATATCGCTTGAGCTTCCGATCATTGAATTCTATACTGGTGAACGAGCTTGGTTTTGCCTTGGCAAAGCGATCAAACAAAAAACATCTTTATCAAGGTTCACGCACATGAGCAAAATACAGCCGAAAACTACAGTTGAATCGACGCTTCTAGTGCGGGAAGTCTATGAGGTGCCCACACTTATCCTTTTGGGCGACGTGCGCGATTTAACGC
>JAYTAO010000459.1:0-3101 GCA_043737435.1 Rhodanobacteraceae bacterium
ATTGGCCCAAGCTTAGGTAAGGAAAACATTCGCGCAGGCCTGCTTGCGGTTTCGTTTTCATTCGTATTCGTGCTGATTTTCTTTGGCATTTACTACAAGAGCTTTGGTTTGATTACCGGCGTGGCCCTCATTGTGAACCTGCTGATGGTGGTGGCGATTATGTCGATGCTGGGCTCCACCTTGACCTTGCCCGGTTTGGCTGGACTTGCGTTGACAATTGGTATGTCGGTGGATGCAAACGTGCTAATTAACGAGCGTATTCGGGAAGAGTTACGCCGGGGCATGAGCCCGCTACAGGCGATTGACATTGGCTATGACAAAGCCAGCGGCACCATTTGGGATGCGAACGTCACCGCACTTTTGGGCGGTTTGGCCTTGCTTGCGTTTGGCTCAGGTCCTATCCAAGGTTTTGCGATTACGCTGTGCTTAGGTATTTTGACTTCGATTTATACCGCTGTAAGCCTTTCGAAAGGCGTCGCCGCGTTTATCTATAGCGGCCGCAAGCTGACCAAGCTTGCGATTTAGATCACGCCGGAAAAAACGCTCGAAAAGCATGAAAACCACGCTTGGAAAGCATGAAACCAGTAATTTAAGGATTGAAAAATGGAACTGATTCGACCGAATACAAACTTCGATTTTATGCGCCTTAGGCGTATAAGCGTTGCGATTTCGTTAGCCCTACTGGTGATCGCACTGGTCGCGTTCTTTGCAAGAGGCTTAAATTTAGCGCTGGATTTTACCGGCGGCTCGATGGTGGAGCTCAGTTTTGAAAAGGCGGTGCAGCACGACGATTTGGTTGCCCAACTTGAAAAAGCCGGCATGAAAGGGGCGGTTGTGCAAGCACTCGGTACGGAAACCAAACAGATGGTGCGCTTGCGTGCAGATCATAACGAGGAAGACGCTGCCACCAGCCTGCGTGTACTGAAAGCGGTGCAGACGCCACAAAACCCAGTCATAGTGGAACGCAGCGAATCGGTGGGGCCGCAAGTGGGGGCCGAAATTGTTGAGAACGGCGTGATCGCCATTTTATTCGTAGCGCTGGGCTTTTTGATTTATATCAGCCTTCGATTCGAGTGGAAATTTGCTGTCGCAGCGATTATTACGACTTTGCATGACGTTATGGTCGTTGCCGGCATCTTCGCACTCTTTCAAATTGAGTTCGATGTGGTGGTTTTTGCCGGTATTCTGTCGGTCATGGGCTATTCGATCAACGACACGATCGTAGTGTTTGATCGCGTACGTGAAAATTTTCGCGCCATGCATAAAGCAACGCCAGCAGAAGTGCTGAATCGCAGCATCAACGAAACGCTTTCACGCACGATCATTACTTCGTTTGTGGCCTTACTGACGGTGTTGGCGCTGTATTTCTTTGGTGGGGAATCGCTCAAAGGCATGGCGCTGAGCCAAATTTTAGGGATTGTGATCGGCACCCTGTCGTCGATTTTCTTTGCCTGCCCGCTGCTGCTATGGTTGGGCTTGAGCAAGCAAGATTTGGTTAAAACAGTCGAAGAAGACGCAGCGCTTGCGGCGATCCCTTAAGCTTCGTCTGAGGGCGCAAAAACCCCGCCCAGTGCGGGGTTTTTTGTGCCAATTAATTTATGTTTGTGTATGAAAACTGAGGTATGGCAAGGGCGATTGCTTTTTGCGAAATCGCGGCTACTTGGCGCATGGAATCTGTCGCGCATACCGGCTGGTGCGGCTAATTGGCTTTATGAGGAGGTTTAGAGTGTTTGATTTTTTTAAGCGATTTACCAAGGGCAAGGATGCACCTCAAGCGGAGCAAACAGCCGAGCCCAAAGCAGTTGCTGAACCGGCCTATGAAGATTTACAAAACGCGCCCGCGCTGAGCGGGGCGCAACTTGCACCGGCGCAGTCTTTGCGGGAGCGTCTAGCGCGCACGGTGCAAGCGCTGACCGGCAGCGTAACCGCACTTTTTTCCGGCAACCCGAAAATTGACGACGATTTTCTAGATGAGCTGGAAACCACATTAATTACCTCTGACTGTGGCGTTGCGGTGGCGACGCGCGTGGTTGCACGTCTGCGGGAAGGTGTGCGCAAGCGCGAATTTGTCAGCGCGCGTGACCTGCTGCTGGCTTTGCGGCGGGACTTATTTGATATTTTGCTGCCTGTTGAATTAGCACTTTGGTTTCCGCCCGAGCCCAAACCCTTTGTTATTTTGATGGTGGGCGTCAATGGTGCGGGTAAAACCACCACGATTGGCAAGCTGGCACAGCGCCTACAGGCACGCGGCAATACGGTCATGTTGGCGGCGGGCGACACCTTTCGCGCAGCGGCTGTCGAGCAGCTGAAAGAATGGGGTGTCCGCAACAACGTCGCTGTGGTCTCGCAAAGTAAGAGTAAAGAAGGCCAGAATGCGGACTCTGCATCGGTTGTGTTTGACGCCTATCAGTCCGCCAAAGCCAAGGGCGTGGATGTGCTGATTTGCGACACCGCCGGGCGTTTGCACACCCAAAACAATCTGATGCAAGAACTAGCCAAGGTCAAACGCGTGCTGGGCAAAATAGACGAAACCTCACCGCATGAAACGCTGTTAGTCATTGATGGCTCAATGGGGCAAAATGCTTTGATTCAAGCGCGTCAGTTCAACCAAGCGATTGGGTTGACCGGTGTGGCCATCACGAAACTGGACGGCACTGCCAAAGGTGGTATTGTTTTTGCAGTGGCGGATGAGCTGAAATTGCCGCTGCGCTACATCGGCGTGGGTGAAAAAATCGAAGATTTGCGTGAATTTCGCGCCGGTGAGTTCTTGGATACTTTATTGCCCGAGTCAATCGCAAAAGACTGATCAATAAAATAGCTAACCATCTAAAAGCTAACCGTACAAAGGCCGCCCAGCATGTCCGATACCCTATTTGGTAAAATTATTCGCCGTGAAATCCCGGCGCATATTGTTTATGAAGACGACTTTGTTCTTGGCTTCAAAGACATTGCACCGCAAGCGCCCAAACACGTACTTTTCATACCCAAACGCGCAATTGCCACCCTGAACGATGCCACCCCAAGCGATGCCGAATTGCTTGGGCGTTTAGTGATTGCCGCCAGTCAACATGCAAAGGCTGAAGGCTTTGCTGAAAATGGCT
>JAYTAO010000460.1:0-7635 GCA_043737435.1 Rhodanobacteraceae bacterium
ATCGCGCCGACCGGCTCACTATCACGGTAAAAGGTTTTGAATTTATAGCCATCAAAACGGTTTAAGCCGTCTTGTGTGCCAAACCACATCAGCCCGGTAGAATCCTGTGCGATCGCTCTAATCGTGGTTTGCGACAACCCCTCGTTGGTGCTGTAGCTGCGAAAGCGCACGTTGTCGCGGCTGATCGGGGTGGCCGATGCGGCCCCAATCGTCAAAAGTAAGAGCAAACACCAACACTTGAGCCGCCTGCTTAGTTCCGCATTAGTCGCCCGAGCCGAGCAAAAAAGTCCGACCATGGCCGGATAATTCAGCCAAAAACATCCTATCCAGATTTTAGGCAAGATCAAGTTTTGCATACTGCGAGCCTAGCGCTCGCAGTGGCAATTGAGTAGCCCTCAAAGCAGTAACTTTTTTAGGTAATCACCGAAAATCGGTAGCCGCTGCCGCGCACGGTTTGCACATAATCCTGACAATTTTCCGCTTCTAAAACCTTGCGTAGCCGTCGAATATGCACATCAACCGTGCGTTCTTCCACGTAGACGTTGGTACCCCAGACGTGATCCAGCAACTGCGCACGGTTATAAACGCGTTCTGGATGCGTCATAAAAAAATGCAGCAGGCGATATTCGGTGGGCCCCAAAGAGAGCGCTTTGCCGCGCGCGAACACGCGCTGACCGGCACCGTCAATCAAAAGCTCGGCCTGTTCAACGCGCATTTCATCGATCAAGCCTTGGGTGCGGCGCAGGACGGCACGAATTCGACTGATCAGCTCCCGTGTTGAAAATGGCTTGACGATGTAGTCGTCAATGCCCGAGTCCAGGCCTGCGACCCGATCATCCTCCTCACCGCGCGCGGTCAACATGATCACCGGAATTTCTTTGGTTTGCTCATCACGCTTCAAACGCCGGGCGTATTCGATACCGCTGGTGCCGGGAAGCATCCAGTCGAGCAAAATCAAATCCGGCAGCTGTTCGGCGATCTGCAGCGTCGCGCTGGGCACGTCAACGGCGATGACCGGATCCATCTCGGCGCGACGTAGCGCAAAGCTCACCATGTCGCGAATCGCGGCTTCGTCTTCAACTAATAAGATTCTTGGCTTCATGGCGCAATTAAACTCGGGGTTTGTGACGCTGTTGTTACACCTTCATGTCTTGGCTGAAATGAGTGACCGAGATTAAAGTCAAGACACGATCTTGTGCATCTGGAATAATCGCGCTCTTTTTCAATTAGGTCGTTAACGTCATGTTGGATCCAAGTTTATTACGTCAGAAGCTATCGGAAATCACCGAAATCTTGCGCACGACGCGCGGATTTGTCATTGATGCGCCGGCGCTGGAAGCTTTCGAAGCAAAACGTAAGCAGGTGCAAGTCGAAACTGAGAATCTGCAAAAGCTGCGCAACGAGTTGGCGAAGCGCATTGGCCTTGCGAAAAGCAAGGGTGAATCGGTAGACGAACTTATGGCGCAAGCGGCAGCTATTCCTGCGCAACTGAAAGCCAATGAGGAGCTTCTGGGACTAGTACAGGCGGAGATCGCCACCATTTCCTTGCGAATACCGAACATCCCACACGCCAGTGTACCGGCGGGCGTGGATGAAACCGGCAATATTGAAGTGCGGCGCTGGGGCGTTCCTAAAACCTTTGATTTTGCTGTCAAAGATCACGTCGATTTGGGCGCCCGTGAGCGCATGTTAGACGCCGAAGCGGGTGCCAAAATTGCTGGTGCGCGATTCACTGTCTTAAAAGGCGGCTTGGCACGCCTGCATCGGGCCTTGGCGCAATTTATGTTGGATTTGCACACCACCCAACACGGCTATTTGGAGGTGAATGTGCCGCATTTGGTGCTGCGCAGTGCGATGCAGGGTACCGGGCAGTTGCCAAAATTTGAAGAGGATTTATTTGCGATCAAAAGTGATGCGACAAACGTTGCCACCGAACGCTTCTTGATTCCCACCTCCGAAGTGCCGTTGAGTAATTTAGTTGCTGATGAGATTTTGGATGAGGCCAGCTTGCCCCTGCAGATGACCGCGCACAGCTTATGTTTTCGCGCCGAAGCGGGCAGCGCCGGGCGCGACACGCGTGGCATGATTCGTCAGCACCAGTTCGAGAAGGTTGAGTTAGTCCATATTGCTACGCCGGCGCAAAGTTATGCGCAGCTGGAATTAATGCTCAAGCATGCGGAAAAGGTTTTGCAATTGCTGGAGCTGCCGTACCGGGTGATGGCTTTGTGCGCTGGCGATATGGGATTTTCCGCCGCGAAAACCTACGACATTGAAGTGTGGCTGCCTGGGCAAAATTCCTATCGTGAAATTTCCAGCTGTTCCAATTGCGAAAGCTTCCAAGCCCGGCGCATGCAAGCACGCTTTCGTAACGACGCAGGTAAGCCCGAGCTGGTGCACACGCTCAATGGCTCCGGCCTTGCAGTAGGCCGTACCATGGTGGCGGTGATGGAAAATCATCAGCAGGCCGACGGTAGCATCGCGATTCCCGAGGCTTTGCGGCCGTATTTGGCAGGGTTGGTTAGTGTTTGAAGGTTTAGAAGCGCCCCGTTTTCAATCAATAAAATACGGGGCAGCGGAACTGAGATTGTTCAAAAGCCCAAGAACGGATCGAGGCTGTGGGTGACGAGGCCGATTTGCAAGAGGTTTATGACACTGAAAGGCATTTACTCTACGTCGCTTGTACCCGTGCACGCGATCAATTATTAATTACCGGCGCAGGCACTACTTCCGAGTTTTTGGATGATTTGATGGCGTGAGGCCAAATTTCTGACTTCGCGTGCTCAAAAAAAAACTCAAACCACCCATCTCACCAAACCGTGACCAATAGCAGTGCCGTGACCATACGCACATGGCTCAAAGCTTGCGCTAGTCTCTAATCGCGCTAATTCAGATTAGGAAATCGCTATGTCGCAGCCGTCTTTGCACTCTTCCATCCGCTTGTTCTTTGTGTGCTCGGTATTGGCGCTGGCCGCCTGTAAGCGCGAAGGTGGCGATGACAAGGCCAAAGGCGTCGATGCTAAGCCTGCCGCAGAGGTGAAAATCCCGGTGGAAGTAGCGTTGGTCAATCGCGAATCGATTAGCTCCAACTTTCAGGGCACTGCAGCGCTTGAGGCCGAGGCGGTAGCGCAAGTGGTGGCAAAAACCGGCGGCTTGATTTTGCAAATTCGGGTTGAGGAAGGCCAGCAAGTGCAGCGTGGTGCATTGCTTGCGCAGCTAGAAAATGACCGCCAACGGCTGAGTCTTGCGCAAGCTAGTGCCAATTTGCGCAAGGTGCAAAATGATATGAAGCGCCAGACTGAGCTTTTCAATCGCAAGCTTATTGGCTCGGGCGTCTTCGAGCAGCTCAAGTTTGATTTGGAAACCCAAAAAGCCAGCTATGACATTGCGGTGCTCGAACTTTCCTACACCGAAATTCGCGCGCCGATTTCGGGGACCATAAGCCAGCGCTTGGTCAAGCTGGGCAATCAGATCAATATTGGGCAAACGCTATTTCGTATTGATGATTTCGATCCGCTGGAAGCCCGTGTGGCGGTGCCCGAGCGCGATATGCAGGCGATTAAAGCCGGCCAACCGGTGCAAATGTTGGTCGATGCGATGCCCGGAAAAGTATTTATCGGCGCGGTAGCGCGTGTTAGCCCAGTAGTGGATCCAAAAACTGGCACCTTCGATGTGATTGCGCAATTTAATGATGCCTCGCAAACCCTGCGCTCGGGCATGTTTGGCCGCGTCAATATCGTCACCGCAACGCATGACAATACTTTGGTGGTGCCGCGTGTGGCGCTATTGACAGAAGATGGCACATCCGCCGTGTATGTCGTGGCCGGTGGCCGAGTGACGCGCAAGTCGGTGAACGTAGGTTTTACTGGCGATGGCCGCAGCGAGATCTTGACGGGTTTAACCGCGGGTGATCAGGTGATTACGCTCGGGCAAAATGCAGTGCGCGAAGGCAGTTTGGTGGAAGTAGTGAATGCTGCGAAAGCGGTCGAATTGGCGCGCCCAGCCGCCACGCCTAAAACAGTGGCGCCGGATTTAGCCAAACCTGAAGTTGCGCAAACGCCAGCTGACGAAACTGCGAACGAAACTGCGAAAGCGAAGTAGCTGTTATGAGCCTAATCAAATTTTCCACGGAACGTCGCGTCACGATCGCGATGGTGACGATTGCTTTAGTGCTGTTCGGGCTGATCGGCTTGAGTAAGCTCAAAGTCAATTTGCTACCGGATTTGAGCTATCCAACGCTGACTGTACGCACCGAATATACCGGTGCGGCACCGGCAGAAATTGAAACTTTGATTAGCAAGCCGATTGAAGAAGTGATTGGCACCGTCAAAAACGTCGCGCGCGTGCGTTCCATCTCGCGCACCGGGCAGTCGGATGTGGTGTTGGAGTTTGCCTGGGGCGCGGATATGGACGCGGCCGGATTGGACGTGCGCGAAAAGCTGGAGCTGCTGCAATTGCCGCTGCAGGCGAAAAAGCCATTATTGCTGCGCTTTAATCCTTCAACTGAGCCCGTGCTTCGGCTGGGTCTGACCAGTACCAGTGATGATCCTATCGTGCTGCAAGGCTTGCGCACCTATGCCGAGGAAGAGCTAAAAAAGCGGCTCGAGCCGATCAGCGGTGTAGCAACGGCCAAAATTGCCGGTGGTTTGGAAGAACAAATTGAAGTTGCCTTGGATGCGAAGAAACTCAGCGTTTTGGGCATTGATGCTAGTGTGGTGATTAACAAGCTAAGCGCGGAAAACGTCAATCTGGCCGGCGGGCGTTTGGATGAAGCAAATCAGCGTTTCCTAGTGCGCACGGTTGCACAGTTTGAAAGTACCGAAGCGATGGGTGAACTGGTGATCGCAACTAGGCCTGCAGCTGACGGCCAGAATGTGCCGGTGCGGTTAAATGAAATTGCGACCGTGATCAAGGGCAGCAAAGAGCGCGAAGCTATTATTCGGATTGACGGCCGCGAGGCGGTAGAAGTTGCGGTCTATAAAGAAGGTGATGCCAATACGGTGGCAGTCGCTGCGGCAGTCAAGGCCGTATTACAGCGCATCGACAAAAATTACGACCTAAGTGCAGGCCAAATTGCCGCCAATAAGGCTCGCACCGCAGCCAATCCCGGTAAAGCCGAAGAGAACCGCAGCCAGCTGCCTGAGGGCGCGAAACTGACCAAAATTGAAGATCAATCGCGCTTTATTAAAAGCTCGATCAACGAAGTGGTCGAGGCGGCCGTTTTCGGCGGCATCTTGTCAGTGCTGATTATTTTTCTGTTCCTTGGCGATGGTTGGGCGACGGTGGTAATTTCATTGTCATTGCCGGTGTCGATTATTGCGTCGTTCTTTTTCATGCAGCAGTTTGGCATCACCCTCAACGTGATGAGTTTGGGCGGCATTGCGCTGGCCACCGGCATGGTGGTGGATAACGCGATTGTGGTGTTAGAAAACATCAAACGCTTGCGTGATAAGGGTTTGGGCGTGGTTGCGGCAACAGTGCAGGGCACCAGCGAAGTGGGCATGGCGATCACCGCGTCAACATTGACCCACATCGCGGTATTTTTACCGTTGGTGTTTGTGCAAGGCATCGCCGGCCAGTTGTTTCGCGATCAAGCGTTGACGGTCACTTTCGCGATGATTATTTCCTTGTTTGTTGCCATCACTTTAATTCCGATGTTGGCATCGTTGGAAGGTGAGTCCAAAGGCCGTTTTGCTGACGACCAGATCGCGGCCGACGGTACTCAAAAGCGCGGCCTGGTTAGTCGCATTTTTGGCGCGATATTTAGCGTTATTACGGCCATTCCCCGCACGATTGGACGCTTCATCGCTTGGCTGCTGTCGTATCCATCCAAAGTAGTGATGTATTCATTTTCGGCACTGGAACGATTTTATATTTCGCTGTTACGCGGTTCGCTGAAAAACCCATTGCCGGTGTTGCTGATTGGAATCGCAAGCTTCGTCAGTGCGCTGTATTTAGTGCCAAAACTGGGTGTCGAGTTGATTCCAGAATTCGCTCAAGGCCGCTTACAGCTGGATCTAAAGCTGCCGCCCGGAACGCCGCTGGCGCAAACTGATCGGCGCATGCAAGCCTTGCAAGAGCAAAGCAAAGGTATCGCAAATGTCGATAGCCTGTACGCCACCAGTGGTTCCGGTACCCGTTTAGATGCCAGCCCGACCGATTCCGGTGAAAACGTTGCGCGCATGATGATTCAAATGCCGGTCAATACCCCGCGCAGCGCCGAACCGGTGATTACCGAGCAATTTCGCGCGTTGACCTCAAAGATTCCGGGTGCCGACGCGAAATTTTCGCGGCCGCAGCTGTTTTCTTTCGCCACGCCGTTGGAAGTGGAAATTATTGGTGATGATTTGGACGCATTAAAGAAAAGCTCGGACGCGTACGCAAAAATCATGCGCGCCGATCCGCTGTTTGTTGACGTTAAAAGCTCGCTAGAGCAGGGTGCGCCGGAAGTTCGGCTGTATTTTGATCAAGATAAAGTCGCGGCCTTAGGCTTGAGCACGCGGGAAGTTGCCGACCAAGTGGTGCGCCAAGTGCGCGGTGAAGTGGCCACGCGCTATTCCTTACGGGATCGCAAAATTGACGTGCTGGTACGTGCCCGTGAGCTAGACCGTGATTCCTTGGATGCGGTAAAGCGCATCATTATCAACCCGACCAGCGCCAAGCCGTCCACGCTGGAATCAGTCGCCCGCGTTGAGATTACCGAAGGCCCGGCGGAAATTCGCCGCAATGATCAAGAGCGCGTTGCTGTGATTAGCGCGACCGTGGTGGGTGCGGATTTGGGCGCGGGTGCGGAACGGGCGCGTCAGTTGTTGGCAAATATGAGCTTGCCGCCAAATATGATCGGCAAAGTTGCCGGGCAAAGCTCGGATATGCAGGCGTCGTTTAATTCCTTGCTGATCGCGCTGACTCTGGCAATTTTTTTAGTCTATCTAGTGATGGCGTCGCAATTTGAGTCGTTATTACACCCGTTTTTAATCTTATTCTCGGTGCCGCTAGCGTTAGTGGGCGCGGTGTATGCGCTTTATTTAACCCAGACCACGCTCAGCGTCATTGTCTTCATCGGCTTAATCATGTTGGTCGGTATTGTCGTGAGTAACGCGATCGTGTTGATTGATCGCGTGAATCAACTGCGTGCCGGCGGCATGCCGAAATACGAGGCTTTGATTCAAGGCGGCCTGACCCGGCTGCGCCCGATTGTGATGACTACTTTGACCACTTTGGTAGGCTTTTTGCCGATGGCTTTGGGCACCGGCGAAGGCGCAGAACTGCGCGCACCGCTGGCGATTACGGTAATCGGTGGGCTGACCTTCTCAACATTGTTGACTTTGATTGTCGTGCCGGTGCTGTATCAGCTGATTGATCGCCGCGCCAGTTTGCCCGCGCACATGCTCAAGCATGTGCAAGTTGCGGAGTAGTCCAATGACACTCGCCGAACTCTCACTCAAGCGCCCGGTCACGGCGATTATGATTTTTATCAGCTTTTTCGTGTTCGGCATTTTTAGTGCGCGACTGCTAAAGCTGGAGTTTTTCCCAGAAGTCGACGCGCCTTTTATTTTGGTCAACGTGCCTTATCCGGGCGCATCGCCGCGTGAAGTTGAGCGCGATATCGTGCGCCCGATTGAAGCGCAGCTTGCCACC
>JAYTAO010000461.1:0-7623 GCA_043737435.1 Rhodanobacteraceae bacterium
GAAGTGGGATGTTGAGACTTTTTCCAGTCTTTCAACAAACGAAGCATTTTTCGAAAAGCGTCTAGAATTGCTGGACGGGGATATTTTAGAAATGGCTCCAATCAGCGCGAAACATATGGATTTAGTCGCACGACTAACTTACTTGATGGGACGTGCAGCGTCAGACCAACATACGGTTAGCGTGCAAAACGGTTTACGTCTGAACGCTAAAACTGAGCTTTATCCTGACATCGCTATCCTACGTCAATCCCCCGACGCACCGATACGGGAACTGCCAACGCCTGCTGAAGTATTGCTAATTATTGAAGTTTCCGATAGCACGCTAAAATATGATCGCAAAGTAAAGACTCCTAGATATTTGGCGGCAGGAGTACCAGAAGTTTGGATTGTCAATGCAGCGAATTTTTCAATTGAAATTCAGCGTTTAAACGAGACAACTCGAATATTGAAGAACGGCGTAATCATTCTTGATTCTTCACCAAAAATCAGATTAGACATTGGTTCTCTTTTTATAAACCATTAAATTTACTTTGCTAAAATTTAAATTACTAAAACGTTTTTACCTTAACTTATTTACCTCAGATTGGCATGCATGACTGATATCGCAGAAAACTACAATCCACTCGGCCTAATTCCACAGGCGCACAATGTGGTGTTCACGACACTGCATTTCGATCAGCCGTGGACCTATGAAAATGCCCTCAAAGCAGGAAGCTACCAGGCGTTACACAAAATTCTGAGCGAAAACTGGACCCGTGAGCAGATTGTTGAAACAGTCAAAGCATCAAGTTTACGGGGTCGCGGCGGTGCAGGCTTTCCGACTGGATTGAAATGGAGTTTTATGTTGCCGCGTGGGCCTGTTTCTGGCCCTAGATACGTGCTTTGCAACTCGGATGAGTCTGAGCCTGGTACTTGCCATGATCGCGATATATTACGCTACAACCCGCACGCAGTCATCGAAGGCATGATTATCGGGGGCTACGCGATGGGCTGCACCGCCGGTTACAACTATATGCGAGGCGAATTTGAACGCGAGCCTTTTGAGCATTTTGAACTCGCTTTAAAAGATGCATACGCCAATAACTGGCTGGGAAAGAATATTCAAGGTAGTGAGTTTTCCTTCGATATTTTTGCTGCCCTTGGCGCCGGTGCGTACATTTGTGGTGAGGAAACGGCACTGATGGAATCGCTTGAAGGCAAAAAAGGCCAGCCAAGATTTAAGCCACCCTTTCCCGCGACCTTCGGGCTTTATGGCAAACCAACCACCATTAATAACACTGAAACTTTTGCCTCGGTGCCGGCCATTATTCGCAATGGCAGCGAATGGTTTTTAAATATTGGTAAAGCCAATAACGGTGGGCCAAAGTGTTTTTCGGTCTCAGGCCATGTGCAAAAGCCGGGTAATTACGAAATCCCACTTGGAACGCCGTTCAAAGATATGTTGGCGATGGCCGGCGGCGTGCGTCCGGGCCGGACTTTGAAAGCTGTCATTCCTGGGGGATCCTCCATGCCGGTGTTACCTGCGTCGATCATGATGGAGATGACCATGGATTTTGACGCGCTGCAGAAAGCGGGTTCTGGCCTAGGTTCGGGTGCGGTCATCGTAATGGACGACACCACATGCATGGTGCGCACATTGGAGCGAATTTGTCAGTTTTACCACGCGGAGTCTTGTGGCCAATGCACGCCTTGTCGTGAAGGCACGGGCTGGATGCATCGAGTGATGCAGCGCATTGTGGCGCACAAGGGCACGATGCAAGATTTAGCGTTACTTAAACAAGCAGCAGGGCAAATTGAGGGACACACCATTTGTGCGTTTGGCGAAGCGTCCGCGTGGCCCGTAAACGGCATGATGAAACACTTTTGGCACGAGTTTGAGTACTACATTTTAAACCGACGCTCTATTGTCGATGCGGTCGAAACCGTAGCCGAAGCATCTGTCGCCGCTGCGGCCTAGGATTACGAATATGATTACACAAGTCTTGCCGGAAGGCGACACGGCAAAACAAGCCTCGGTGAGCGCATCCGAAAAAACAATAAGCGCAGCACCCCTGTCCAACTCGGCTAATTCAGCGCCCGTCCTCGCGCCGGATCACGTGTCAATTGAAATTGACGGCAAAACGCTGCACGTGCCCAAAGGCAGCATGATTATTCATGCGGCCGACAAAGCGGGCATCAACATTCCTAGGTTTTGCTATCACGATAAGCTATCAATCGCCGCCAATTGCCGTATGTGTTTGGTAGACGTTGAAAAAGCACCCAAACCGCAGCCAGCGTGTGCCACCCCGGTCATGGAAGGCATGAAGGTTCACACGCAGTCAGCGCGATCTCTTTCTGCGCAGCGTAATGTGATGGAATTTTTATTAATCAATCACCCGCTAGATTGCCCAATTTGCGACCAAGGTGGCGAATGCGAGTTGCAGGATGTTGCGATGGGATATGGCCGGAGCGTCAGCCGCTTCACCGAAAACAAACGCGTTGTCGTAGATGAAGATTTAGGCCCCTTGATCGCCACTGATATGACGCGTTGCATACACTGCACCCGCTGCGTGCGCTTCATGGACGAAATTGCTGGCACGACTGAACTAGGCGGCATGGGCCGAGGTGAAACGCTGGAGATAGGCACTTATATCGGGCGTGCAATCAAAACTGAGCTGTCCGGGAATATTATTGACGTCTGCCCAGTCGGCGCTTTGACAAACAAAGTATTTCGATTTCGCGCGCGGCCGTGGGAGTTAACGGCACGCGCAAGCATTGGTTATCACGATAGTTTGCACTCGAATTTGTATTTGCACACGCGCAGAGGCGAAGCGATGCGTGCTGTGCCGAAAGAAAACGACGCCATCAATGAAGCTTGGCTTTCGGACCGCGATCGCTACAGCCACGAAGCGCTCGGTGCAGGTGATCGCTGCCTGAGCCCACGAATCAAGAAAAATGGTGCCTGGATTGCCACCGATTGGGCGGGTGCAATTGCGTTTGCTAAAGAAGCGTTGCGTGCAGTCGTTAGTAAATACGGCGCCGAAGAGCTAGGTACGCTCATTGGACCCATGGCAAGCGCGGAAGATTATCTGCTGCTCGCCCGATTGAGCCGCGCGCTGGGCTCTGCCAACGTGGATCACCGCTTGCGGCAGTTGGATTTCTCCGACGATGCTGCGCGCGCGCTCAGCCCAACACTGGGTGCACCGCTGCTCGAGATTGAAAACGCCCGGACAATCTTGTTGTTTGGCTGCAACCCGCGCATGGACGCACCAATTCTAGGGCACAAAATGCGCAAAGCTTGGCGCAAAGGTGCAAGAATTTTCGCTGTTAATCAGGCGGATTTTGACTTCCACTTCAATGTCGAACAAAAACTTATTGGCCACGCGATTTCGCATGTAGGCCACGCTCTGGCACTTGCTAAAGCAGCGCTGGATGCAACGCAATTGGCGATGCCAGAAGCGCTCGCAGCCTTAATGGCACAAGCATTAAATAGCGACACCGCAAAAGTAATTGTCGATGCGTTGAATACGACTAAACCCGCACGTTTGGTTTTTGGCGAACATGCAAGTCGGCACCCTCAGGCGGCAGTTTTGCGCGCTTGCGCCAAATACGTCGCCCAGGCAACGGGTTCGGTTTTTGATGAAATACCTGATGGCTCAAACTCTGCGGCCGCTTGGCGTATGGGGGCATTGCCGCACCGTTTGGCCGGCGGTGCAGCGTCTTTCGTGGGACTGAACGCGCGACAAATGATCGAGCAACCGCGCAAAGCTTATTTGCTTTGCGGCGCTGAAATGAACGATTTTGCGCTTGGCAACCAGGCGCTGGAATCATTGGCGAAAGCCGAGTGCGTTATTGCGTTTGCGCATTACAGCTCGCCGGCACTTGACACTCTTGCACACGTTATTTTCCCCATTGCGCTGCCACCAGAATGCGAAGGTACTTATGTCAACGCACAAGGTTTGGTGCAAAGCCCGGGACCCGCGCTGAAAACCCCAGGCGACGTGCGCGCGACCTGGCGCGTGCTGCGCGTTCTGGGTGCAGAACTCGGTCTGCCTGATTTTAGTTTCAACGACTATTCAGCACTTAAAGCCCAGGTTGATGCGGCATTGTTGCTTGATCAGGCGGAGCCTGCCGCGGTCAAACTGGTCATTTCATCCCGCTCAACGGAGCGTGGTCTAGTGCTGAATGCGCTCGGCAGCATTTACACCGTCGACGCCGTCGTGCGCCGCGCCAGCGCCCTGCAGGGCACTCCAATCGCTGCGACCAACTCGGTCAAGTTGCATCCAGAAGACGCATTTGGCATTGGCGTGAGTCACGGCGCGACTGTAATTTTAGGAAGTGCTGCGTTAGCGGTAGACATCGATAAGTCAGTACCCAAAGGCGGATTCATCGTATCGCTAGGGCTAGACGCCACGCTGGATTTACCACCCACCGGTTCCATCGTGAACATTTTAAAGCGCTAGGGGCAGCTTATGGACGCACTATTGACCAGCCCCATTTTTGCACCGCTAGTCTGGATCTGGACCCAGCTTTTTCCGGTGCCGCAGATTTTGATTTTGACCATCAGTGTCACGCTGTGTGTGGCATTTTTGACGCTCGCTGAGCGCAAAGTCATTGGTTTTATGCAGGATCGGCTAGGGCCAAACCGCATAGGGCCATATGGCGTTGCGCAGCCCTTTGCCGACGTGTTCAAAATGATTTTTAAGGAACTGCATGTTCCTGCTGGCGCAGATAAATTACTTTTCATTATTGCGCCATTGCTTTGCCTTGGCCCATCGTTAGCGGCATGGGCAGTAGTACCGTTCACGGACGGGGGCATGGGTGCGGTCTCAAACATTAATGCTGGGCTGCTTTATCTGTTAGCCATGACATCGCTCTCGGTTTACGGCGTGATCATTGCGGGCTGGGCATCGAATTCCAAATACGCGTTGCTGGGCGCGATGCGCTCCGCCGCCCAGATTGTCAGTTACGAGTTGGCTATGGGTTTTGCGCTCATTTGCGTATTGATTGCATCGGCAAGTTTAAATTTGACAGACATCGTCAATGCCCAAAAAGGTGATGCCGGGTTGTTTGAATGGTTCTGGCTGCCGCTATTTCCGATGTTTATTGTCTATTGCATCTCTGGCGTAGCAGAAACCAACCGAGCGCCGTTTGATGTAGCGGAAGGCGAGAGCGAAATTGTCGCGGGCTTTCACGTTGAGTATTCTGGCTCCGCGTTCGCGCTATTTTTCTTAGGCGAATACGCCAATATGATTTTGCTGTCATTTTTGGCGTCAATCATGTTTTTAGGCGGTTGGTTGAGCCCGTTTCCGGCGAGTTGGGGCTTTATCGGAACTGCTAGTGTGTTTTGGCTGTTGGCTAAAGCGGTGGCTTTTTTATTCGGATATCTGTGGATTCGAGCCACTTTTCCACGTTTCAGGTTTGATCAAATCATGCGTTTAGGCTGGAAAATATTGATTCCGATAACTCTTGTGTGGATCGTTGTCACGGCGGTGCTATTCACTTTTCACTTTGTTGAGCGAGGCATCTAGTGCGAATCGCGCGTTTCTTAAAGAGTCTTTTGTTGCTGGAATTACTTTCTGGCCTTTGGTTGACACTAAAGTATTTTTTCAAAGGCGCCAACTACGCCTATACGGTGCGGTATCCAGAGGAAAAACTTCCTAAATCCAATCGCTTTCGTGGCCTGCATGCTTTGCGCCGATATCCCAACGGCGAGGAACGCTGCATTGCCTGCAAATTATGCGAAGCGGTTTGCCCGGCATTGGCGATTACCATTGATTCGGAAGCACGCAGCGATGGCACACGCCGCACATCACGCTACGAGATCGATTTATTCAAATGCATTTTTTGTGGCTTTTGCGAGGAATCCTGCCCGGTCGATTCCATCGTCGAAACTGACGTACATGAATACCATTTCGAAAATCGCGGCGAAAATATTTTAACGAAATCCAAGCTTTTAGCTTTAGGGGATCGGTTAGAAAAAGACATTGCTGCGGCCCGTGCGGCTGACGCCGCGTATCGCTAGGTCGGCATTATGACGATTACGCTCGCTTTATTTTATTTATTCGCAACGGTTACGGTAGGCGCTGGCCTGGGCGTCATCGGGGCCCGCAACCCGGTCCACGCTGCACTATTTTTAGTGCTCACCTTTGTAAGCGCGTCCGGGCTATTTGTATTACTGCAGGCCGAATTTCTGGCGATGGCTTTGATCGTGGTTTACGTAGGCGCGGTGATGGTGCTGTTTTTATTCGTGGTAATGATGCTCAATATTAAAACTGATCCGCTGCACGAAGGTTACGCGCGCTATTTGCCAGTGGGGTTATTGGTAGCTGGCATCATGGCGTTTGAGCTGCTATCGATCTTGGGCTTTAAATATTTTGGCCTAGATAAATACTCCATGCCTGCGCATTTGGCTGGTAATTACAGCAACACCAAAGCGATCGGGAGTTTGCTGTTCACCAACTACGTTTATCCATTCGAGGTTGCCTCGGTCGTGTTGCTCGTTGCAGCGATTGCCGCTGTCGCATTAACTTTACGCAAGCGCACCGGCGTCAAAATACAGAATCCTTCTGAGCAAGTTTTGGCAACCAAGGCCGGGCGTTTGAAGATCGTCTCGGTAGCAAGTAGCACGCCTCAAGCTGCTGTCGAGGAGCAATCATGATTTCTCTTTCTCACTATCTAATTGTCGGCGCCCTACTTTTTTGTACCAGCATCGCCGGAATCTTCATTAATCGCAAAAACGTCATAGTTTTGCTGATGTGTATTGAGCTGATGCTGCTGGCGGTGAATATTAATTTTGTCGCCTTCTCACAGTATTTGGGCGTTCTGGATGGTCAAGTATTCGTATTTTTTATTCTGACCGTGGCCGCCGCTGAAAGCGCGATTGGCTTAGCGATTTTGGTGGTGCTGTTTCGCAACCGCCGCACCATCAATGTCGAAGAACTCGACACCATGCGCGGTTGAGGAACAGCATGATTACTCAGAACTTATTGCTCAGCATCGCACTTGCGCCGTTAGTGGGCGCCATAGTTGCGGGTTTTTTTGGCAAGCAAATTGGGCGCAAAGGCGCGCATAGCGTCACGATTTTTGGCGTTGCGGTCTCGGCTGTGCTGTCCATGTATGTGTTTAAGTCGCTCGCGTTTGATGGCGAACAAAGCTACTACGCCAATGTCTACACATGGTTCGATATCGGCAATTTAAGCGCGCATGTTGGTTTCATGGTGGATCGGCTGACCGCAACCATGATGGTCGTAGTGACTTTCGTCAGCCTAATGGTGCATGTCTACACCATTGGCTACATGGATGAAGACCCAGATTATCAGCGCTTTTTCAGCTACATAAGCCTGTTTACCTTTTCGATGCTAATGCTGGTGATGGCCAACAATTTGCTGCAGCTATTTTTTGGCTGGGAAGCCGTTGGCTTGGTTTCCTATCTGCTGATTGGGTTCTGGTACAAAAAACCAACCGCCGTGTTTGCCAATATGAAAGCGTTCTTGGTTAACCGCGTTGGGGACTTTGGCTTTCTGCTCGGTATCGCGATTGTTTTGATGTACACCGGCTCCTTGGATTACCGAACAATTTTTTCCACCGCAGCACTGACAATGGGCGGGCAGACCATGAATTTGTGGGGCGCGGCGGAGTGGT
>JAYTAO010000462.1:0-3081 GCA_043737435.1 Rhodanobacteraceae bacterium
CTGAACTATGTCTGATGCTAACCACGCGAGCGCGCTAGTTCCGGCGGTGGTGTTTTTATCGGCGGCGGTATGCGCCGTGCTTTTGAGCAAGCGCCTCAAACTGGGTGCGGTGATTGGCTATTTGCTTGCCGGGGTCGTGATTGGGCCGCAAGTGCTCAAGCTGATCACCGATGAGACCACCGTGTTGGCATTTTCTGAACTCGGTGTGGTTTTTTTGCTGTTTGTGTTGGGTTTAGAGCTTTCGCCGCAGCGGCTTTGGGTGATGCGCCGGCATTTATTCGGCATGGGCAGCACCCAAATGCTGCTGGTTACCGCTGCCATCGCCATCGTGGCAAAGTTGTCCGGGCTATCCACCGCCGCTGCGGTGATCGCCGGGTTTGGCCTAGCACTTTCCTCCACCGCGTTTACGTTGCAGATTTTGGCCGAGCGCGACGAAGTGGCGAGTGAGCACGGGCGCGCCTCATTTGGCGTGTTGCTGTTTCAAGATTTGGTCGCGGTGCCCGTGTTGGCGTTGATTCCCTTGTTCGGTGCGCGACAAGCCGCGGTGAGCACACGGCCGTTTTGGCAATCGACGCTGTTGGTGGTGGCTGCGGTCGCTGGTGTGATATTCGCCGGGCGCTATTTATTAAGGCCAATATTTCGGGTGGTGGCGCGTTCAAAAATGAGTGAGCTGTTTACTGCCGTGTCTTTGCTGGTGGTGCTGGGCACCGCGCTACTGATGCAAAAAGTTGGGCTGTCGATGGGTTTGGGCGCGTTTTTAGCGGGCATGTTATTGGCCGATTCGGAATACAGCCATGAAGTCGAGGGCCACATCGAGCCGTTTAAAGGCTTGTTGCTTGGACTGTTTTTCATGGCGGTCGGGATGAATTTAGATTTGCATTTGCTGCTTGCCAAGCCCGCATTGATTTTTGCGCTCGTGGCAGGCATCGCGGTGTTGCAAATGTTGCTGATGTGGGCGGTGGCGCGGGCATTCGGGCAAACGCATCCCAGCGCCTTGCTGCTGGCCGCGTTACTGGCCTCCGGCGGTGAATTTGCGTTTGTGGTGTTTAAAACCGCAGAAACTGCGGCGTTGTTGGATGTCGCAACCGCGGCGCTACTGAATGTCGTGGTCGCGGTGGCGATGGGAATTACCCCGCTTTTAGTGCTTGGCGTGCATTTTGTCAGCAAAAAACTGGCCGTTGCAGCGCCCGTGCGGCCCTTCGATGAGATCACGAGCGACGCCGCGAAAGTGATCATCGCCGGTTTTGGCCGGGTCGGGCAAATTCCGGCACGAGTGTTAGCAGCGCAAAAAATCCCGTTTACCGTGATCGACCCGGATACTGAAATTGTGGATTTTGCGCGCAAATTTGGCGGCAACGTATTTTATGGCGATACCACGCGCCCGGAAACGCTGCGCGCGGCCAAAATTGAGCAGGCGCAGGTGCTGGTGCTAGCGCTGGAAGATATGGATCGTTCAATCCGCACCGCTAGAGTTGCGAAAAAACTCAATCCAACTCTGAAAATTATTGCGCGCGCACGCAATCGGCGGCATGCACATAAATTGATGGACTTAGGCATTGACGATGCGGTGCGCGAAACGCTGCATTCGGCGCTATTGATCACGCATAAGGTTTTAGAAGAATTAGGCTTTAGCACGGAAATGGCGGCAGATCGGGTCAGCCGCTTTCGCGTACTGGATGAAAATTCACTCAAAGAGCAGTTCTTGTTTCATGACGACGAACAAGCTTTGATTCAATCGGTGGCGCAATCGCGCACTGAGTTAGCCGCATTATTTGAAGCCGATTCAAAAATGGTGCAAGGAGCGCCGATCCGATGAGCGAGGTAATGAACGTGACAATGAACGTGACAACGAACGCAGCAACGCACAGCTCAATTACCCTGCGCCGCCCGGACGACTGGCACGTGCACCTGCGCGATGACGCCATGCTGCAGGCGGTCGTTGGTTTTACCGCGCGCCAATTTGCGCGCGCTATTGTGATGCCAAATTTACGGCCACCGATTACCACCATTGCCGTTGCGCGCGCCTATCGGGAACGTATTTTAGCGGCGCTGCCTGAGGGACTAACGTTTACGCCGCTGATGACTGCCTATCTGACCGATGACAGTGATCCGAACGAGCTTGAGCGCGGTTTTCGCGAGGGTGTTTTTGCAGCGGCCAAGCTCTATCCGGCCAATGCCACCACTAATTCCGCCGCCGGTGTCAGCGATATTCGCCATCTGGATCGGGTGTTGGCCAAGCTGCAAGACATCGGCATGCCGCTTTTGCTGCACGGTGAAGTCACCGATGCTGAAGTCGATATTTTCGACCGGGAAGCGCAGTTTATCGAGCGCATCGCCGCACCGATGCTGGCGCGCTTTCCTGACTTGCGCATGGTCTTTGAGCACATCACCACGCAACAAGCGGTTGAGTTTGTGCGGGCCGCTAGTGCCCATGTTGCGGCAACGATTACGCCGCACCATTTACATATCAACCGCAACGCGATGTTTGCCGGTGGCATTCGCCCGCACATGTATTGTTTGCCGGTGGCCAAACGCGAAATTCACAGGCTCGCACTGCGCCGCGCCGCCACTTCCGGCGATGCGAAGTTTTTCTTAGGCACTGATTCCGCACCGCATGCAGTGGGTGATAAACAATCCGCCTGTGGTTGCGCCGGGATCTTTAACGCGCCGTATGCGATAGAAAGTTATGCGACGGTGTTTGCTGAGGAAAACGCGCTGGATCAATTGGAAGCATTTGCCTCACTCAATGGCCCGAAATTCTATCGCCTACCCGCGAACGAGGTGCGTATCACTTTGAAATACGACACCCAAGCCGTGCCCGCGCAGATGGATTTCGGTATCGCGCAAGTCGTGCCGTTTCATGCCGGTGAAATTTTGCGCTGGCGTTTGGTATAGGGGGACGATATTCAGCGATTATTTCCCGCCAACTTTTATCGCCTGACTCTAACGCGTCAGCTAGGATCTTCCTGCCTAGTCCAAGTCACAAGAGCTGGACTTGCTGCCGCGAGCACAGACCGACAAACCCCAACCTATTTGTCATACCAATATCCCAGAGATGCAAAAACGCAGCGGCATAAGTCT
>JAYTAO010000463.1:0-7600 GCA_043737435.1 Rhodanobacteraceae bacterium
TTAGTCAGCGTGCGCACGGCGGACGGCACTTGGTCAAACCCGAGCTTTATCCGCCTCACTGGCGGCAGCGTGGGCTGGCAGGTGGGTGTGCAATCGGCCGATGTGGTGTTGGTATTTCGTACCGAGCAAGGCGTGAGCAATTTGGTCAATGGCAAATTCACGCTGGGCGCGGACGCATCGGTGGCCGCCGGCCCGGTCGGGCGGCAAGCGCAGGCGAGTACGGATGAAGAGTTGAAAGCAGAAATTTTTAGCTATTCACGCGCGCGCGGACTGTTCGCTGGCGTTGCCATTGATGGCTCCGTGATATCTATTGATCATGGGGCAAATCGTGATGTTTACGGCCCGGCAATTACCCCGCGTATGCTGTTCGAGAACCGCCTAAATGCGCCAGCACCGGCAGATATCGTAGGGTTTCGCGACCAGCTGGAAGAGCAGACTTCGAATTGAGCGGTGGGAGAATTAGTTAACAGTCTAACATCAACTCGCGTCGATCAAATTGATGCGGTTGCGCTGCTCAAGCATCAACACCAAACCTGCGAAGACATCGAAATCGCGGGTTTCCATATCGCTAAACTCGACGCCAAATCGGTCGCCGTGGACGTGCGCGACAGTCGCGCGTGCCAGTACGTGCGGCACACCCTGCAGGCTAAGCTCAACTTCAATCGCAGCGCCCGTTTTCAGCATACCTAATTGTACGGCGTTCGCGTTCGCGACACTGAGCGAGGCCCCATTGAGCGAAATATCGAAAATTGCGGACAAAAATTCCGCAGTATCTGAGCCTGGGAATCGCACAGCCACGGGGCCGTGAATAGGGAATCGCGGCGCTAAGCGGCGTTCAGAGGCGGGGCTGGTTACAGAGGCGGGGGTGGTCATGCCTTGATTATTCGCGATGCAGCCTAGAATGCAAACAATTTCGAACGCAAAGCACCCAAAAAGTGCGACGCGCGAACCAAAATTGCGCATTGTCGTTGAGTAATTGGCGCACTCGCCGAGGCCGTCACCGATCTGCGACGGCCTCGACTTTAAGAAACTATTTACTTTCTAGTGGCGGAATACGCAGCATTTGCCCCGGATAAATTTTGTCAGGGTGGCTCAGCATCGGTTTGTTCGCTTCAAAAATAAGCGGGTATTTCGCGGCATTGCCATAAAATTCTTTCGCAATTTTGCCGAGCGTGTCACCTTTGACAACGGTGTAAGTTTTTGACGTCCATTCCGCTTGTTTCGCCAACTCTTCCTTAGTAGGCAACGCTTCTGCGGGCGGCGCACCGGCGATCGGGTGAGGGCTCACCGCTGCCGCAGCAACTGGCGCGGCCACCGGCTTAGCAACGATGGATGCCGGTGGCGGACCGACGACAATGCGGTCTGCAACTTTGTCCACGCCTTCGACATTGCCAACTGCCAAAATGACTTTTTCCTTGGTCGGTTTATCGTCAACCCAGCCCGAGACAACCATCGTTTCGCCTTCCAGCCAGTAGTGCAGGTGTTTCATCGGCAAGCCGACTGAGCCTACATGTTTGGCAATAACGTCGGAAAGATTGGGGATTTCTGACGGCTTTTTGCCGCCAAACAGTTTTGCGCCTGCGGAGGCGATAAAGCTAAATAGACCCATGATCGTAGTGCTCCAAAATAGAGAAACCGCGTTTTTTCGCGCGGATCGACACAATACCGAATTTTTTGTTCAAACTCCGCTGCTATTGCAAACAAGCGCTGCGCCTTATGACTAATTTAACTGCGGTATCTGTAGCCAATTCCGAGCCTAAACCTGCGGCTTCGCATCGTTTAGTAATTTTAGCGTCCAGCCTAGGCACGATATTTGAGTGGTACGACTTTTTTCTTTACATCACCTTAGCTGCCTTATTGGGCGGCCTATTTTTCCCCTCCGATAATCCCACAGCGGCATTGTTGGCTTCGCTTGCGACGGTGGGAGCCGGCTTTGGCGTGCGCCCATTGGGGGCGGTTATTTTTGGTGTGCTGGGGGACAAAGTCGGGCGTAAGTACACTTTTTTAGCGACATTGATCTTGATGGGGCTGTCGACTGCCGCTATAGGCTTATTGCCAACCTACGCGCAGGCGGGAATTTGGGCACCCGTGCTGCTGGTGAGTTTGCGTTTAATGCAGGGCTTGGCTTTGGGCGGCGAATACGGCGGTGCCGCGATTTATGTTGCCGAGCACGCGCCGGTAGGTAAGCGTGGCTTTTACACCAGCTGGATCCAGGCCTCGGTGGTGGGCGGGTTCGTGCTCAGCCTGATCGTGGTGCTGCTGTGCCGTTTAAGTATGGAAAAAGCCGCATTTGAATCTTGGGGCTGGCGCATCCCGTTTTTACTATCTATTGTGATGCTTGCGATATCGCTGTACGTGCGTTTAAAACTCTCGGAAAGCCCGGTGTTTCAAGCGCTCAAAGCCAAAGGTGAGACGGCGCGCTCGCCGCTACGCGAGGCGTTTGCAAGCTGGCAGCAAACCCGCATTATTTTGGCAGCGATGATCGGCATTGCCGCCGGCTTCACTGTGATTTGGTACACCGCACAATTTTCAACGCTCGCTTTTTTAAAACAAGTCGCCCTGGTCGATGATGTCACCGCGACTCTAGTCAATGGTATTGCAGTGGTTTGCGCGATGCCGTTTTTCATTATTTTTGGCGCGCTTAGTGACCGCGTTGGGCGAAAAAAAGTCATGCTGACCGGCTATGTGCTCACGCTGTTATTTATGTTTGCCTTGTTCAAACAAATTGGTGTGGCCGCCAATCCTGAATTGGGCGTGGCCATGACAAACGCGCCGGTGCGCATCGAAGGGCAGAACTGCGAGTTCGATGTATTTGCAAAAAAACAAAACACACCATGCGCCTTGGCGCTCGCGTTTTTGACTTCGCGCGGTATTGCTTACAGTAAAACCAGCGCCAGCGCCGTACCGGTGTTGCTGCATGTGGGCGCAAGGACGCTGGCGGGTTTTGACGCGCTGGCTTACGGCAAAGCATTGGCCGATGCCGGCTACCCGGAAGCCTCTGATCCGGCAAGCCGAAATTTAGTCGTCACCACGCTTTGCATTTTCACCCTGTGCGTGCTCTCGGCGATGACCTATGCGCCAGTGGCAGCTTTTATGGTGGAGCTTTTCCCCGCACGCGTGCGCTACACCAGCATGAGCGTGCCGTATCACATCGGCACCGGTTATTTTGGCGGCTTCTTGCCGTTTGTCAGTCAATATATGGTGGTTAAAAGTGGCGACCCATTTGCTGGCCTGTACTACACGCTAAGCGTAGTCGCCCTCGCCTTGCTCACTTGTGCGTTATTTTTGCCCGAGACTTATAAGCGCGAAGTGCTTTGAGTGCCAGATTCTTTCCGCGCTGGATTACCTAAAAAAATTCGTCGAGCGCAGCGCCATCGGCAATAAGCGCAAGTCACCGAAGAGTTGAGAAAATTTACGCGGCCATGAATTTAATGCACATTGATGGTTATCAGGCCAAGATTGAGTTCGATGCCGAACTAGACCTCGTCATGGGCATGTTCTGTTTGTGATAATCCAAGTGACTAATGATTTCGGCATCGCCATTATTAAATCTAAAAAATAACGCGCCAGTTAGCCTGCACTGTTGCCGCCCATTGCCCAGCCAGATTTCCGTAGAGCGGGTGCAGCGACAGACCAGGGGCGTTCATGTCTTCGATCACGCGGGCTTGCTCTAAAGAAACTCACTAACCCAAAAAAAACCGCACCCGCAATCGCTCAATAACGTCAAAACTCGCCCGCATTGGCAAAATAACCCCCTGATTCGAATCCAAGCGACTCGCCAAACTCTGCAAAAGTAGCGCAATTTTTCCGCGCGCAGCTTCGCTAAATGCGACCTCGACCTGCGCGTAGCTGGCGCAGGCTTCGCTAACCATATTGACCGAATCGGCTGTGACGATGATTCTGGCAGCGCTGCTGAGCCAGGCTTGATACGGGTTTGGGCCATCCACAACGCCAGTCCAAACGCGGGCGCCAGAGGCGCGTATCAACGCTAAAAATTCAAGCGGTGTGCGGCGCGAGGCGCTAATGCGTAGATCTTTGGCATCCAACTTTTGCAGCAATTGCGCAAATTGCGCAGCGGTGTAGAACGCATTGCGAGTGGGCGCGCCGACCAAAAGCAAGGTGTTTGCCGATCCCACTGGCGCAGCAGCGGCCCGCCCGGCGGCCAGCCAGGCATCGTCAATGTCATTAAGTGCGCCCAGCATCGAGTACACGTTCGGCGCGCTTAAACGATCATGCGCCGGGCATACAATCGCATCGAAACGGCCCGGGTCGCAGCGTGGCGCTAATATTTGTACGGTGCGCACTGCCGGGTTTGCGCGTTTGAGCGCATCCAGCGCAACCGCACCAGCGCGCCCGCAGCCAATCGCGAAATCGCAATCGCGCAAGTCTGGTGAATCCAGCATTGGCGTTCGCTGTAACGCAGCGAACTGTGTCCGGCGAAAGCGCGGTGCCAAGGCGCGATCCAGCGCGTTCAATTTCACGATGCACTCAACGCCCTGCAAGCCCAGACCGCGCGCCAGCACGCGGGCTTGCTTGACATTACCGGCAGCGCCATCGGTAAAAATCCAGCAGCGTGTGCTCGAGCCTGGACTTGTCTGCGCGCTCGCTACAATCGTCATTGGCGATCTCCAGGTGCAACGGCGTATCCTGCAGGCCCAGCACTGCGTTTGCCGGCGTCGCAAACCTGCGAGCGCGCTAGACAGTGCAATTGATAAAGGAGAATGGAAATCATGCTTGACGATGCTGCCTTAAATTTGCTGTTTACCCAAGCCCGTACCCACAATGCTTGGCTGCCACGCGCGCTGGACAGCGGTGTGCTGGAACGCGTGTATGAGCTTGCCAAAATGGGTCCGACCAGCGCGAACTGCTCGCCCGCGCGTTTTGTGTTTGTGCAAAGTGCGGCCGCCAAAGCTAGGCTCAAGCCCACGCTTCTAGCCTCGAACGTAGAAAAAACCATGAGCGCGCCGGTGACCGTCATTGTCGGTAGCGAGCAGTTGTTTTACGAGCGCCTGCCGGAGTTGTTTCCGCATGCGGATGCGAAAAGCTGGTTTGTCGGCAATCAGGCGCTGATTGATTCCACCGCATTTCGCAATTCCACGCTGCAAGCGGCCTACTTGATGTTGGCAGCGCGCTCCTTGGGTTTGGACTGCGGGCCTATGAGTGGCTTTGATCAGGCGAAAGTGGACGCTGAGTTTTTTGCCGGCACCACGATCAAGTCTAACTTTCTGATCAATATCGGTTATGGCGATGTGGCAGGCTTATTTCCGCGCAGCCCGCGCTTGAGTTTTGCTGACGCATGTCAAGTGATTTAAATCCGCTGGCGGCGTCAATGCCGCAAAGCGCGCCGTACCGATCCGTTTTAGCTGTGTTGGGCGTGCGCACGTTGGGGCTTAGGCCGTATTTGCCGGTTTGGCGGGCGATGCAGCAATTTACCGACACGCGCGATGAAAACACGCCGGACGAGCTGTGGCTGAGCGAGCACGAACCGGTTTACACGCTGGGGCAAGCGGGCAAATTGGAGCACGTACTGAGCCCGGGCGATATTCCTGTCGTGCCGGTGGACCGCGGCGGGCAGGTGACCTATCACGGGCCCGGCCAGCTAATGGCCTATCCACTGATTGATCTGCGCCGCCGCGGTTTGGGCGTGCGCGCGCTGGTCGATTTGATTGAAACCGCAACGCTGAAGCTGCTGCGCGGCTTTTGTATCGGCGCGGAGCTAAAACAAGGCGCGCCGGGTGTTTACGTGGCGGATCAAAAAATTATGGCGCTAGGTTTAAGGATACGGCGCGGCGCCAGCTTTCACGGGCTTGCGCTTAACGTGTGCATGGATTTAGCGCCGTTTACGCGTATTAATCCATGCGGCTATATTGGCCTGCGCCATACCAACTTGGTGGACGAAGGTGGGCCGGGGGACTTAAGTTTCGTGGGCGAGATGTTGCTGCAGGAATTCGCCAAAGCGCTGAACTGCACAAGCATTGTGCGCTTGAGTAATGAATTACCTCAATTTCCTCAATTTCCTCAATTTCCGGCGCAATTGCGTGCTTGATTGGCAAACTAACCCAGGTGCGTATCAACTTAGCGGTTTGATTGCACCCACTGTAAACGCGCCAGAGGCGGCAGTTCCACGCTTGGCGCTGCACGGCTGGCTTGATAATGCCGCCAGCATGGCAGGGCTTTTGTGCGCATTGAACGCAATTCTACCGGCACCCTCATTAGCATTGGACTTCCCCGGCCACGGTTTCAGCAGCCACACCGCGCCGCATCATCACGCGCCGTTCGTGGATTATTTAGACGCGGTGCTGGCGGTTTTGGACGCGCAAAATTGGCCGCAAGTCGATCTGATCGGGCATTCCATGGGCGGTGGCGTGGCGACATTGTTTGCCGCTGCGTTTCCAGAAAAAGTGCGGCGATTGCTGCTGTTGGACTCGATCGGGCCACTGTCTGCTGCACCGAATACTTTTACGAGTGACTTACGCCGTGGGTTATTAGCGCGGCATGCGCCGAAAAAATCTGTCCCCACTTATCCGGATCAGCAAAGCGCACTCACCGCCCGTACCGGCGCGATTGGTATTACCCAAGCGCAGGCCGCACCTATCGTCGAACGCGGCATTGTGCAAGCGGACGACGGCCTATGGCGTTGGCGCAGCGATGCGCGCTTAACGCAGCCATCGCCTACCCGATTTAGTGAAGCGCAGGTGCTCAATGCGATCAGCGAAATCCGCGCACCTGTGCTGGTGATCTTGGCCGAACCGCGCGCCAGCTTTTTCGAGGCAGCCAGCGTAAACGCCCGCTTAGCCGCGTTTAAGAACGCGGAAATTCTCAATCTGCACGGCAATCATCATTTGCATGTGAGCCCGGATGCGGCATTGGTTGAAAGGATAGCTGAGTTTTTCGGGGTTGCTCGATGTTTAGAAAACCTAGTGATCTGATCGGCTGACGTCAAAAACGGCGCTACGATCTCGCTAACCCCAAATTTACCCAGCGGTTGGCAGGCGAACCGACCGCCCACGCAAGCGCTCGGCAACGCGTGGCTAACGGGCGGAAGCGGCTTGCTGCTGAAGTGCCCGTCCGCGGTACTGCCAGGATCCTACAACTACTTGATTAACCCCGTGCACAAACAAGCCACCACCCACTTGCTGGAAACCGATATGGGGCCGTACCGGGTCGATCCTAGGTTTATTCGATAGCTAGGCTCTAGCACCACTTCAACAACTTATTAGGAACCGCATGATGCAAAGCCCGCCTCTAGTAAAAATCTGCTGCATTTCGAGCGTATACGAAGCGCGTCTTGCCATTAGTTCGGCCGCGGTTGCATCGGCAGTTTCCCAAAGAATTTACTTTCTGACGCTGTAGTCTTTTCTTAAAGCGTCAGGCAGGTTTTTAAAATCTTCATTGATGATTTCGATACTGGGGTTGGCAAAATATCGGTAGCTCCCCACTGTATCTTTACCAACATAGGCCTTGCCCGTTGGGAAGGTAATTTTGTAAATCTGCTTCAAGTTAAGCCAATTCCACCCGCACCTGCGGCACCCAACCCGCAGCCCGGTGTTCGACAATCACATCAGTAAAAATACCGCCGCGCACATACCATTCGCCGCGT
>JAYTAO010000464.1:0-7587 GCA_043737435.1 Rhodanobacteraceae bacterium
GTAGCCAATCAACATGCCGTTGACGCGCTCAAGCGCTTGTTCGGGCAGAAATAGCATAGGCAAGCCAAAACGCGGGCCAAGTTCGGCTAACGCCCGATAATCCAAACCGCGTACCGGTAATTGAAAACCTAATTCAGCGACAAAGTCAGCTGCAGTTAAACCCGCTAGCTTGGCTGCGGCGATGAGTTCTGTGCTGAGGTTGCGCCGCAGCAGCGCGAAAATTACATTGGCGCTTTCTGCATCTGTCGTTATGCCAAATTGCTCGAGTCGGCTGTGCACTTGCTCGGTATCAAGCGGTATCGCCACCCCAACGCCATCAGAAAAATTTTTCGGCGACAGCGTCAATGCGTCTTCAAACAGCGCATGCAGCGCCAAGCCGAAGTTGGGGCCTTTAAACTTTTCCAGCGCGACAATTTCCGGATGCACGCCGAGTGTAGCCGTATCGACGCGTGGCGACTCTAGCGCGGCGTTTACAATTTCCCAGGCCAGCTCGAGATTGAGGGGCGGCGAATCACTGTTAGCCAATTCAACTGCATCCGGCGCAGCGATTTTCACTTCCGTTTGCGTGAGGCTAGAAAAGCTAATGCGCCGCTGGCTAGCGCGCAAAGCTGGCAGCGGCGTTAATGCTTGCAGATCAGGCTCTGGCCACGCCTTAGAAACTAATGGCGACAAGATTTCCAAGTCAGCGATGACTTGCGTAGAAAAACCAATGTTTTCGTGCGCGCAGATCAGCTCCAAACCTTTGCGCCAGGGTTTGACGGCTAGCTCAACACGCTCCGGCACGGCGTTGATTTGATCTTGCCATTCCAGCTCTTGCGCCTGCTCTTGTACTAGCTCTTGTGCCTGCTCTTGTGCCTGCTCTTGTGCTGGCTCTTGCGCCTGCTCTTTGCCTTGCCTAGCCGCAATTTGTGCTAGGTGCCAGCCCAGCGCGGATTTTTCTTTGACCGCTGCGGCGTTGAAATAGACATTAACGGCTTGCTTGGCGCGGGTAAGCGCCACATATTGCAGACGTAAACGCTCAGCTAAGGCTTCATCGGCCTCAATGGCGATCGCGTTTTCGAAATCAACAGAACCCGCATCACACTCCAGCCCGTACGCGCCTGGAACAATGGCCACGTTGCTATCGGAGGCATTAGCAGCGCCCAGCGTAGGCAAAAAAATTAAATCGAACTCTAGGCCCTTAGCTTTATGCACGGTCATCACTTGCACCTGCGCGCCAGCAAGGCGGCGACGCTCAGTGCTTTCGTCGCTGCGCGCGCGCTGGCCGAGGTGTGCGTTTAAGTTCTGCCACATCGCCCCGGCGTAAATCTTGCTGCTCTCGCGCAAGTTGGGCTGTGCCTCCAGCAGCGCTTGCTCATCCAGCGCCAATAGTTCGGCTAAATGATGAGCGTCGTTAATAAACTGACCATGGGCAAACGGAGCACCGGCAAACTGAGCATCGCCGCTCCTGTGCGCGCCGCGCTCGCGCTCGATGACTAAGCTTAAACAAACAAAGCTAATGCCGCGTGCCAGCATTTGTGCTGAATAACGCTCCACCCAGCGAAACAGTCCGCGTTCGTCCAGCGCGCTGACGCGATCCAGCCGATCAAGCTGCAAAGCCAAGCGCGCAGCGCGCGCGCGGGTCAAATCGCTAGGTGCTGCAAGCGCACACAGCACACATTGCAAAACCTGCGCTGCTTCGGATTGGTAAACCCCCAAACTAGCGCTGGCTGACGCGGGCACGCCCAGCGCTTGCAAAAACTCTTGCGCCATTTGCACGTGCCGATTGCTCGAAACTAACAAAGCGATGCTGGGCAAGGCTGCATGCGCTGCATGCGCTTGCATTAGATTTTTGATGTCACTACACGCGGCCCAAACACAAGCGTCCATTGGCGTATAGCGGCGTTCTGGGTCGCTGACTTCAACGAAACACAGCGGCTTAAAACTATCCCAACGATGCACAAGCGCGGGCGCGCCCGTCAACTCGCTCCCCGTCAACTCGATCTGGGTGCGCCCGACAAGCGCCGCACGATAAGCGATGTCAGCGCTGTGAAATGGCTGCGCCGAGGCCGCATAAAAACCGTTCAACGCAGCAAGCAATGGCGCGCTCGCGCGATAATTATGCTGCAAAACATAGCGCTCACAGGATTTGGTGGCGCGCACGAAAGTGTGCACGTCGGAGCCGCGAAACCGATAGATCGATTGCTTAGGGTCGCCCACCAAAATCAGGCCGCCGCGCGCGCCATAAATAGCCTGCAAAATCGCCCATTGCTGAGCATCGGTATCTTGAAACTCGTCAATCAGAGCGACCGGATAGCGCTGGTGTATCGCGTTCGCCAATTGCACGGCCGCGCCTTTGGCAAATTCACTCGCAGCGCTAGTGTCTGCGGGTGCCAAGCGCTCCGCTAGCGCCTCGATCATCGAATCGAAGCTAACGCCACCACGCGCAGCCAACGCGACGCTGCGGCTCAAGCGCACCTCGTCGACTAAATCGTTTAACAGCGAGGCAAACTCACCGCGCACGGCAGCTTGTTGCAGCTGGGCAAAATGGCAGAGCTGCGCGATCGTGGGATCAGCTAAAATCGAGTGGCGTGCATTTTTAAATTGCGCTGATTTGGGCTGCACAAAAAACGCTAGGCTGGCCTGCGGCAATTGTCGCTGAGCCCCTATATTGAGGCTACGCAACAAATTCTCCAGCGCGCGCCGAGCATCGGCGCGCAGCTGCCACTCGCTCGGCGGCTGCGCCAAAACTGCCTGCACGGCTTTGCGAAATTCCGCCTGAAAAAGCGCTGCACGCGATTTATGATAGCGTTGGGCGGCCACGATAAGGGGCGCACGCAGAGTGATGCGGCCGTATTTCAGTACGCGCTTAACGCCGTCACGTAAATCTTGCAAAAACCTCGCATCCAGGGCGTCCCGCTGCGCCTCAGGTAGCGCTGTTACATCGGTGAAGCGGCGCCTAAACGCATCATCCAGCGCGATTTCAGTCAGCGCATCGCCGTCCTCAATGGCGGCATCAAGATCGCCCGGTACCAGATCGAAACTACTCAGCAGCTGGCGGCAAAGCCCATGCAGAGTGCGAATCGGCATATCGTCCATCTGCAGCATCGCGCGTTCTAGAATTTTTTCGTCGCGCAGCCGCACGGTATTTTTGATACGCGGGCTTTCGCTCTGCCAACGTGCGTTTAAATACAGTGCCAATGGATCTGTAGCGGCCATCGCGCTATTTGCCGTTGCGATACGCCTAGGATCGTTCGGGCGCAACGCGGCATAGAAGGCTAGCTTGACGCGCTCAGTGACGCGAGCGCGCAGCTCTAATGTCGCGGCTTCTGTGAACGTAGCTAGCAAGATCGCGCCCGGCGGTAGTTCGCGTTCTAATAATAGCCGCAGCACCAGCAGCACCAGGGTGTAGGTTTTGCCAGTGCCTGCGCTGGCCTCGATCGCGCTTTTTCCAGCTAAATCCAGTGTGCGCCAATCAAGCCCGGGCTGGAACTCAGGCTCAATATTCATCGGTAAAATCCGTCGCGTCGTCGTGCCCAAACTGTTCAAGATCTAAGGTGATAGGGCGGCCTGATGGTGCGCTTGTTGTTGGGGCCTGCTCTGATGCGTGGTCTAATTCCGCCATCAGCGTTTGCGGCGCACAAGATTTAGGCAAAGCCAGGTCAGCCACAGCAGTGAGATGGGCATCGCTGGACGCATTAACGGCAGCATTTATCGGCTGCGTTGACGGCGCGAATGGCGCGAACAAGCTTTGCGCCAGCGCCAGAAACTGCGCGAATTCGGTACTGTCTGCCGCGAAAAACGCCGCGTTTGGCCGCCAAAATTTTAGCCCGGAGTTTGCCAGTTCATAGTCCCGCCCTGCTTCGATAACCTTCAACACGGCAGCGTGCGCATCGGCTCGTGCGGCAAACGCGGTGTAGCTTAGCTTCGGCCAAAACCAAGGCGGCGGGGTGGCTTGCGCGACGGAGTCGGTAGCAGGCAATAAATAAGCGCGCCGCAGGGCAAGCAAATTTTCTAAGTAGGCGCGTGCTTGGCTTGGGCTGGCATCAATGCTCAGCTCTGCCGCATTGGGTCCTAAATGCAGCGCACGCCAGGGCGGTGACGCGGAGTCGATATCCGCCGCGCTGGCGCGTAGAAGCAAAACCCGCAGCAATAGCCGCCAACGCTGTGCCCCGTGTAGCGCCTTACTGCTGACGCACACGCAGGCGCGCAGCCCTTGATAAACATCGGGAATATGGCCAACCAAGCGCGTGGTGCCAAGGGTGAAGTCCACGCGCACCGGCTTTCTTTTTGCCCCGAGCAGTTCCGGAAATTTGTCTTTAATGGCGAGCCAGGCAAACCGGCAGGCCTCCTCGATACTAGCGTAGCTGTGCACTCCTAACGCACCGCTAGGCAGCAAGCCGCTACGCCCTAGCCAAGGCGGCGCTGTTTGCGGAAAACTGCCCGCGTCCAGCGCGTGCGCTAACAGCCTAGCTTCAATGCGCTCGATTGGCTGCGTCGCTAGGCTGAGTGGCTCTAAATTTTGCGCCTCCTGCATTGCATCGGCATCGGCTTGCTGAACTGCTAGGCCTAAACGCTGCTGCACATAAGCGCCTAGCGGCTGCTGCCAAAATTGCAACAATGCGTGGACATTGAGCACCTCAGCCGCGGCTTTTTGGCTCAGCACAACGCTTGTTTTTTCCGGCAATCTAGCCGCAGCCACCTCAATGCCGGGTTCGCGCGGCACCGAATTTCGCAGCGGCGTGCGCGCGCCACTTAACCAAGGCGTGCCGCCCAGCCGTGTTTTAAATTGGCGTTCCATTTGCGCCAAAAGCTCGTTTAAAACGCCGCCAGGTTGCCGCGCGCTGCCATCACTACTTAACCCTTGATAGCTCAATACCAGCTGGCTGCGCGCGGCCATGATCGCTTCTAAAAACAAATAGCGATCTTCCTGTACCCGGCTGCGATCCCCTGGCCTTCGCGCTCCGTTTGCGCGCATCAAGTTCAAAGAATCGGGCATTTCTGGCTTAGGAAATTCGGCCTCGTTCAAGCCCAAAATACAAACGACTTTAAAAGGTAGCGCGCGCATCGGCACTAAGCCACACACACAAATAGCACCCAAGGCCGGGGTGCGACGGCTATTTGCCTGGGTACTTGCGGCGTTAAAAGCTTCACGCAACGCCACAAATGACACCGGATCGGCAAGTCTCGCGTTCACCGCGTCAAGCTCGAACTGGCTAAGTAGTGCACGCACAGGATCGGCTGGCGGTGCACCGGTAACAGCGAAAATTTGGCGCTCCAGCCAACGCGTCCACTCCGGCAAAGTGCGATTTCGCTGTGCCCCAAAATTGAACACGCGCAGCGCCCGAATCAGCTGCACTAGCGCGCTTAAAATCGGCGCGTGGCCAACGTCCATATCAGGCACCGGCCACAGTTGCGCCATTAAAGCGGGTTCCTCCAGCTGCGTTTGATTGCCTTGCAAATAGCCAAACAATAAGCGCTCTAAGCCAGCCTCCCAAGTGTGCAAAGAAGCGCCGCGCTCAACATCAGTCAATGCCCCTGCTGACGCTACCGCAAGCAACTGCTGCCGATGCGCATCGTTAAAGCCAAAGGCAATATGCGCGCGCGCTAACAGGCGCTGAGCCTGCAGCAGATCGTCGGCCTCCAGTGCAAAGTGCTGCGCAACCTCAGCTAGACTCAACAGTGCCAAAAGCTGCGTCGGCTCCCAACGCAAATCCGGCGCTTGCATTAGCTGATGCAACAGCGGACTGGCGCTAGCGGAGGCTAAATCCAACACCGAATAACGCAGTGCACTTTGCGCGCGCGCGCCAGCAGGTGCGTCCGTTAGCTCTGGTTTTTGATTGATCGGCGGTGCGGCACACAGCTCGGCACCAAAAACCGCCGGGAGCAGCGGCGCATAGCGGCTCAAACTCGGCGTCATGATCGCGATTTCTTCGAGCTGCAGCTCAGGATCGTCAACTAGCGCTGCGAACAAAATCGCTTTCACTCGCGTCAGTTCATCGACAATGCTGTGCGCGTTGAGCACTTGAATGCTTGACTCAAAACGCAAAGTTGCGGGCGCAAAATCCGGCTGCAAATGGCTGATGCCATATTGCAGTGCTGCCAGCAGCGTCGGGGCCGGCGTTTGAACTGTTGTGGCAAGCACTTCAGTGAAATGCTCGGTCGCGTGACTGAGCTCGGCAAAATACGCCTGACCGTGGCCACCTAAAGAGGCCAACAGCGGGTGTCCGACATCAAAATGGTCGAATCCGCTAGCATCCCCCAGTTCGTTGCCGAGCAAATCACCGCCTAACCGCCGCTGCACCAAAAAGCGTTCGCGCACCACATCGGCCCAATACTCAACGCAAGGGTTCGGAAAATAAATCTGCACCGATGCGGTTTCGCTCAATAGGCCGAGCAGCGTCAACACATCGGGTGGCAAATGGTTTAGCCCGAAAAAATAGCTTGGCGCTTCAATCAGCGCAGCGCTTGCTGAGGAACTCTTGATTGCGTTTAGCAAGGCATAAAATTTTGCTGCACGGTGCGCACCCCCCAGCCGCGCACTTAGCGCGCACCAAAGTCGGGCTTGCCATGTTCTAGCATTGGCCGCCCCTGACTCAACGCGCGCATCGCGTAGCGGTGCGCGCGCTGCCTCCTGCTCAAAATCCAGCAGCCACTCACGACGATAGATCAAATATTCGCTAAACAGGCGCGCCAACTTCGCCGCCAGCTGGAAGCGCTCGCGCTCCAATAATGCTTGTCTGCCTAAACCAAAACGCTCCGGCGCTTTTAGCAGCGCGTAAAGCGCCCAAGTCATCGCGCTTAATGAAAAACGCGCGGCATCTTGTTTTTCTAGCAGGCCAAAACGCGCCATTTCCGCGTTCAGCCACTCGCCCGTCAACACGAAACGCACGTTCGCAAAAATACCAAAGTGCGTCGCGATGCGCTGTTCTAACCAGCGTGCAATGCCCAGATGCCCAACCACGACCGTGATCGGTCGCAGGATGTTTTGCACTTGCCGCCGACGCTGCGCGCGCAATTGCTCCGCTAGCTGATCGGCTAAATCTTCTAATCGTGGCGAGTGGAAGACTTCAAGCATTGTGGGCTAAAAACGATTTCAAACTTTACAGCGCGTTACAAAAAATAGTCTCACGCGTCAGCTCAGCCACCCCGCGCAACGCACCCACGGCGCGTTTACTGTCCGTGGCAGCGCGATACTCCACCCAATAGCGTTTTTCCAGATCGCCACGCTCAATGCGTTTGGGATTAAAGCCCAGCGCGGCAATTTGCTGCACGCGCTTATCGGCATTGATACGATCTTGAAACATGCCCAGCGAAATGGTGTTCTCATTTGCGCCTGCGGTGACTACGTAATAGTCCCGAATGCCGCCTGCGGACAACTGACGCGCCATCGAAAGCGCTGATTCACGATCAGTTGATTGCGGTAAATACACCCAATAACCGCGAATTTGCATCTCTTCCACCTCTTTAATTTCTGCTGCGGCGCTGATCGCGCCCAACCGCGCCCGCAAGGACGCGGCAGCATCGGCCTCGAGAATCGGGCCAATACGTTCGCAGTATTGCGCATCATTAATTACCGGGCTAGCGTTGGCGAGTACAGGTTTGGGG
>JAYTAO010000465.1:0-7574 GCA_043737435.1 Rhodanobacteraceae bacterium
GTGCGCGCACCAGTGATAGCTCAATTCGCGCCACACCAAAAGCTCATCGAGAAATTTCGCCGCCCCGGCGCCGCCTATGGCGTGCGCCTGCTGGGCCAGACGCAGCGCGCTAACGTGGCCGTGATGTAGATAGGCGCTCATGCGGCTGACACCGGCCTCAGCGGCATCATTGCGTCGTGCCGCGTAACCAGCTAAGCCAGTGCGTTTGAACGCCTCCCAGCGGGCGTAGCCAGCGACGCTACCGCCTGGGGTATCGAGCACGGCAGCGACACTGTGATCAATCTGACATTGGGCCAGTGCGCTCGCAATCGGGGTAGCAAAATCGAAGCTCTCGAAGCCGACCGGGCCAGCGTACAAGCCCCCGCGATAGCTTAATTCTACATAGGGCGTGGCAATCGCTGTTTCCCAAGCTTTTGCCTGAGCACTGCGGAAACTGAAGGCTCGATCAAAGCGCTTAGCGCTCGCATGCAGTGGCACTAAACAGGACGCGTCAACCGCCCACACCGGCCCGCGAGCGTGCTCTGCAAGCGCGCTGGTCCAACGCGGAAAAGGCGGCGCCGGAAAATCTTCCACAACCACCGCGGCGGCTCTGGCAAACAGCGCGCGCAGCGGTGAGCTTGGCGTTTGCTGCGTCTGAGTGTTCGGTTGTGACGCTAAATTGAAAACGTAGCGCATGCCGCGTGCGGAAAACTGGGCCGCAACATCGCGGGCGCCCTGCAAAATAAAGCTGTGGTGGCGGTCCGAATTAAACCGATGCGCACCGGCCAAGCCCTGATAAATAAGCAAGGGCTTAGTCAAAAAATGGGCGAGTTCAATGGCGACATCAAGCGCCGGATTTTGCTCAGCGCGCACCGCATGATGCAACCACAGTAATACAAATTCGCCACTTTGATGCGCATCGCAAGCACGCAGCCTATGAATGCGATTACTGTGTGCGCTTGATTGCGCGAGCCGATCAACGCTTTCGAAACCTGCATTTTGTTCAGTTGATTTGGCACCGGACATTAAAGTGGCCGCTTTGAAGGGCCGCGATTGTTGAAAATCCGCTGTGACCAGGCTGCGAAATTTGCACTTCGCACCACTTGAAGTCGACTATTTCGCTTCAATTTTTCGGGCATTTAGTTCTTGATCCGCCAAGCGCGCCCAATCCAGCGGTGCTAAGCCCGTGATCCGTACCCTTTGCCCACTGTGCAGGTTTTTTGTGGCCTCGCCGTTGGAATACACCAACACTTTCACGCCGTCTTTGCCGAGCAGCCAGAAAAGCCCTGGCTCAAGGAAATTACCGATTTGGCCTTCGATGGTTTGAGGCTTTGCGCTGTTCATATCGACTGCCGCAAAGCTGTGCGTACTCAACAGCAAACTGGACAGGGTAAAGGCTGCGAATAATGTTTTCATGTGCGTACTCTCTGCGGGGTTGGGCAGTGCACTGTGACGCAACAAGAATTCACATTCTGTCTAGTAGTTGGCGCTTTGCCGCCACGTTTAGCGAAAATATCCCCCTAAATTTGCGAACTGCTCCGGCCGCACGCTCCAATTCAAGCGCTTTGCTAACCTAAAACACCGGCTGTCAGCGCGTTTTGACGAAGAAAATCTTGTTTAAACCAAATCCTGACATTTCGTAACGCAATGCGCTTGGATTTTTGGCACACTTGCGCCCTAAGTTCGTCGGAGCACAACAAATGAAACTAGCGAAATCGGTCACACGCGGAGCGCTCGCGCTCGCTGTAACAACGGCACTCGCCACAGTCTTTAGTGGCTGTGCACCGGAAAGTGCGGTGCGCGTACGTAAGCCCGATGTGGTCGCGGCCGAAATGCCCGCCGAACAAAAAACCACTGAGCTCAGCTCACCTAGTGGCATTACGACATTCGTGCTGCCGAACGAGCTTGAACGTCCGAAGATTTTTGCTGCGGACTTATTGCCAGCAAGCATGATCAGTGGGCCACAGTTTGAAGTCGCGCCCGAGATTGAGCTGAAAGGCCACATCGCCGCCTTCCAGGTGAAAAGCGATTACGGTCGTCTAGACGCGGATTCGGTGGAATTATTAGAGCAGCGCGTGCTTGAAATCGGCGCACTTGCCGAGCTTGAGCGCCTGAGCGAATTAAAAGTATTTGGCAAATCTGCGCTCAACTCAGTCAAAGGCACAGGCAAAGCGGTTTACAACGTGTTTCGCGACCCTGGCGCGACTGCGCGCGCGATCCCTGAAGGCATCCGCAATAAAGTCAGCAACACTTGGGCCGCTATTAAGCTGAAAACCAAAGAGTTGGGCGACACCGCGCGCAGCAAAATTCGCGGCGATGGCGCGCCGCCGGAATTCAACGCGTTCCTGCCAGACCCACCGTTTACACCAGAAAAAACCTGGGAAGATCGCGCCTCCTCACAGGGCACCAAATTCGGTTTGAGCTACATCGGCTACAACCGCGCCCGCCGCGACCTGACGCGCGAGCTAGGCATTGATCCCTACACCAGCAACCCGCAAATTGAAGATCGTTTAGATGCTTTTGCATGGAGCTATCTTGCGGGCAGCGCTGGCACCGGCTTAGTCGTAGGGGCGCTGACTGGCGGCGCTTCCGTGGTGCTAAGCAAATCACGCCAAATTAATCGACTCGTTTACGATTTGCCGCCCGAGGATGTGAAAAAGCGCAACGCAACCGAGCTGCAAAAGGTCGGCATCGAAAGCGACACCGCGCGTAATTTCTTGCGCAACTCCAGCTTCACACCGACCTTGCAAACCGCGGTTGTCGATCAGATCACCAGCAACTGGCAGGCGGAGGGCTGGAAAGATTTATTGCGCTATTTACGTTACGTTGATTCTGAAATTGAGGCGCGCTTTATCGTTAATGCGCTGCGCTTGGTTGCGGCGCAGTCGCCTGATAATAAGGTTCGTTCCGTTTTCCTAGTTGGCGTGACACCGGTTTTTGCGCTTAATGATGGCACTTTGCTGGTGCCCGCACCGGTGGACTATGTTTATTACAACGACAAATTCAAAGCGTTTTTAGGCGAACCGCAGCTGCGTGGCAAAACCGTACAAATTGCCATTTCCGGCAAAATAAGCGACGACGCCGAGCGCGCTGTTGCAGCGCGCGGCTGGACTGCAATTAGCGGCGTAAATTTCCAAGGCGTGGCGAGTTACGCGCGATAGTTTGGCTTGGCGACTGTCGCGTACTGACGTTGCCATGCGTTTTGATTTAGAGCCGGAATAAGTCCGTACAAGAGTAAACCTAGCGCATCACCTCGCTCGAGATTGGTAACTCATGGGTGATCAAGCGATACAACACCACGCCCAGCGAATAGACATCGGTGCGGGTATTGATCGCCGCTAGATCACCGGCGGCTTGCTCAGGACTCCCATACGTCGGTGTGCTAATGGCCACGCCGACGCGGGTCGAACCAGAATCATCAGGGCCGCGATGCATGCTTTTGGCAATGCCAAAATCGATTACTTTGACCAGCAATCGGCCTTGGTAATCCGCCACCATCAGATTGCTTGGCTTCAAATGGCGGTGGATAATGCCTTTTTGGAGCGCATGCTGTACGCCCTCACAGATTTGCAGAAAAAGCCGTAAATGCTGCGCAATGTTCAAACCTCGGCGGTCGCAAAAATCATTGATGGGCACGCCGGACACGTATTCCATGGCGAAATACAAGCGTCCTTCTTGGGTGATTCATCATCGCCAGCAATGCACGCTCGGACTGAAAGCGCGCAATGACTTCTTCGCTATCCATGCCTGCTTTGATGACTTTTAACGCAACTTGCCGACGCACCGACTGGCGCTGCTCAGCTAGATACACAGCACCCATGCCGCCCACGCCCAGCTCCGCTTGAATCTGATAGCGGCCGATAGTTTTACCAATCAAGGCAATATGCGATTCACTGCCAGCTTCGGGGATGTATTTGTACATGGCCGACGCCGGTTTGACGTTCGGGTCGGATTCCAGCACGGCAGTCGTCTCAAACAACGATTTCGGCTGATTTTCTGTGGTGTTCTCAGTTGTTTTCGAAGAATCTGGATTCGTTTCCCGCGCACTGCTCATCTTGATCTCGCCCTGGCAATACCGCTTTTTTGTAATGCAAGTAAAGGCTGATCCTCTACAGCGCGTAAATGCCGAGGGAAACATAGTGAAGCGCCAACCACTTCGCCGAACCTAAATTTACTCTAAGCCCAGCTTGATACCAACGCAATTTTGACGAATTGACAGCGCGTCAACTGCGGAAACATTTTCGTAATACTTAATCATAGTTAACAAACAAAATTTAAAAATGGGCGCAAAAATACAATTGATAAAGTAAATGTATTGAAATACACTGGTTTCGCCAGCCTCGGCATCCCGTCCCCTTCAAGGTATTTTTATTTATGTCAAGACAAACCCTCGGGCTCGCCGCCCTCGTAATCGCTGGAATCTCTTTTTCATTCACTGCTGCTGCAGGTGACATGGAATCGATCAAAGTTGTTATCGCACCGGTAGAATCGGGCGTAGACGAATGCCAACTCTGGCTCGAGATTGATGCCGATTGTCATGATAAATAGTCGCAGAGGTAGTTTACGCAGCGTCACTCAGGGCGAATTTGATGGCACTGCCACCGATGCAAACGCTAACAGTGGGCGTAAAGGCAAGTTGACCGACGATTATTATTTCAACAAGCCCTGCGCGCTCAGTGGTACCGGAGCATGTTCAAGCACCGGGCCGGGCTATACCGATTACAACTCACAAGGCCCACAAACACAGCGAGTCGGCGGGGTTAATTCGTAGGACATACGCGAATTCGGGCTCGCGCTGATCAATTCTGCGAAAAGTTCATGTCCAATTTCACAGTTGTGAAATAAACTGACGGCTTGCTACAAATGAGGGGCTAATCGCATGAGCCTGCGGGAGGGCAAATTCACGGGAAGCTACCCCAGAGCCAGTAACTTTGTTCGCGTGCTTTTTCGCAATGCTGACCTGTGCGCTCAACTTCGTGGTCAAATAATCCTGGCTCTTTGCTGACTTTATTCGACTTCGTTCCCCCGGCCCCTGGTGGGCGCGCACTCTTCTAATTTACCTTGCATATCCGAAGCGGATTATATTGAGTTGGTGAATTTTACTGGGCGCGAATGGCACGTGGGAAAGCGGGGGCTCGCTGATTCATTGAAGAAGTAGTTCCCTTAAGGAGGGCTTGCGCTTCACGACGCACGACCTCCGAAGAGATGCGCTTGACAACGCCTTGATCCATTTCAGCAGCGCGACGCGCAGCTTCTTGAAACCAAAGCGTTTCAATTTCAGGTTCAGACAACGCGTCGAGACTGGAAAGTAGTTGCTGTGCCAACTCGGCCCGCTGTTGAACGGGAAGGGCTAAAGCTTCCTGAAGGACTATTTCTATGTTTATGGTTTAAATATACCACTGTGAACGGATAGGTTCTAACGTTGAATTCGGCCGACATGCTGCCCAAAAATCAACTTTAGCGCGATATCGCCGAATCCCGCATGGTCGGCTGGATTTTTTTTAGGCGATAGCCTCTAAGCATGCCAGACCGCTAGCAAACGCCTCTTCCAAATACACCGCCGTACCTTTGGCCTCCATGAATTCTAAAAACTGTCGCGCGCATTCAATTGTGTTTTTTTCGCTTGGTCGTATAAGCAGAAAGGAATCGAATACTTTTCCAAGCACAATGAAATCAAAGCAGAGCCGACCGGACGAGCTGGGAGGTCCACCCCTCAGATATTGAGCTCGTTGATTTCACCTGTCGTCAATTGCACCCCGGCAAGCGCGGCAAGATTACAGCGAGCGTGCCGAAAGCGTTGATGAAACTCGGATCGAATAAAAATCACTGGACAACGCGCGTTAAAGCAATTGGCTCGGGTTATTGGCGGGTTTTTGGCGGGTCGTTGGGGAATTGGAAGAGTTGATCGCCAAAGCCAAGGAAATCAGCCAACGCACGCTGTTTGCATCGGCTTTGCGCGGATTTTGAACAAGATTTAAGTCGACATTGGGCCATTTTTTATGCCGCACCTGCGGCTGGGTGTGTTTGCTTTTGATTTGTTTTGGCTCAAATTTTGGGCGAATTTGATAGGGCTATAAGAGAATGCCAGCGGTTTTAAGGCTGCTGGCATTTTTAAGTGTGAGGCTTGAGTGTCCTGAGGCCTCGGCTCAGATTCACGTTTCACTAAAACCGATTACTTCCAAGCATCACCAAAGTGCAATCCTCAATCACCTCAATCCCCGCGTGCCTGAGCGTATTTCCCAGTTCAATATTCTCACTACCCGGATTAAAAACAACTCGCTTAGGCTTAAGATTTAAAATCTCCTCGCTCAAACCATCAGAAATTTTTGCACCTACATACATCACAACTGTGTCAACACCTTGCTGGATTTCCGACAAACTCGTTAGCACCCCTTCCCCATCAATAGCGGAAATTTTTGGATTTACCAAAATAGTCTTATGCCCAAATTTTTCTAGCATTCGTTTTGCTTTATAAGAAAAACGACTCGGATTATCAGAAGCACCTAAAATGACGACAGTTTCTTTCATAATTAAATAGCCACCTTTTAAAAGCTTTATAAATTATGACGGACTTAAGCGATTCTAGATAGTGAAATATTGCGGGGTTACCGGGGCGTTGTTGGTGACCTCGAAGAGTTAATCGATAAAGCAAATGAACTCATCCAGCGCACGCTGTTTGGCATTGGATTTGCCCGGATTTTGAACAAGATTTAAGTCAATACTGGGCCATTTTTTATGCCGCGCTTGCGGCTGGGCGTGTTGGCTCTTGATTTGTTTTGGCTCGAATTTTCGTCGAATTTGATAGGCGATAAGAGATTGCCAGCGGTATTGAGGCTACTGCATGGGTGTCCAGCGTCGATATCGTGAAGTAACTTCGTGAGGCTGCCGCGTAGCGGCTTACTTGAACTACAAATTGCAGCCGACCATGCGGCATTCGGCGGTATCGCGCTACCATTGGCTTTCGGGCCGCATGTCGGCTGAATTCAGGCGTTAGACGGCTTTTGGAGTTTTTACGAGATGCAAATTGAAAACACGGGCGCTGCAGTATTAGCGGAAAAGGACGAGGATAACGAGCGCCCAATTCCTTCGGCATGGCGGCCAGTCTTTCGGGATGTCGTTAATGCTTTTGTACGTCAAGACTACATTCTAAGCTCAGACATTCCTGGAGTGGCTGCAGTATCAGACAGTACAGCTAAACAGATCAGAGACTACATTCAAGAATACGGTGAAACCCTGGCCGAACTTCCTGACGAAACTTGGGATACTTCAATTTGCATTTGGATGGGCGATCGATGGGACGCTCTCGTTGATCTTTGGACTATCTCAGAAGGCAGAAGCGATCTAACACTAAGCACCAAGGTAACAGAATCTGACAACGGCTTCGTGTTTCACATTTATATGGTCTACGTGCCTTAATGCATCAGCCGTCTAACGACTAAGGTTAGATCGCGCGCAGCCGCGATCTGAGCCGTTTGTTGGACAAGCCCGGCCTTCCCCAGTGCGAGTCAGGTTCAGGGTTACAGAAAATATCTTTTTTACCTCAAGCGCTGCGTGCGTTTTTTATCTCGCGGCGACGGTAATAGACTGCATTGCGC
>JAYTAO010000466.1:0-7572 GCA_043737435.1 Rhodanobacteraceae bacterium
GACCGTGAGCGCTAAAGTCGATGCACTGCCAAAACTATATGGCTGACTAAGCAAGGTCTGCGCCAATTTTTTCTCCCACACAAGAACGAACGGTGCCAGGTTTATGCGCACAACACTCAGCGTCAAAAAATCGATTTCCTTAATAATTTTTATATTTGTCAGCCAGGATTTAATTGCAATGAATCATGCTACGCACTCGCTTTTTGTTTCAACTATAGAACGGGTCAACGCCGCAGAACGACAACAACGCGAGGATTACTACCGCTACCTTTTGGAAAAAGGTGACAAAACCGACACTTTCGATGCGTATATGGCGAAGTATGCAAACTTTGCTCGCTTTGGCCAACCGGCGTCGCTCGCGGCGATTGATAGCTTGCGGCGGCTTTCGGGCCCGGCATTGCCGAAGTCCTTGGTCGATTTCTTTTTAGCACTCGGTGCGTTTGACAGCGGCGAACGCCTATCTAACTTGGTGATTCATTCTGCGCCTGAACTACTTGCCATGTCGCAGCCTGAGTCGCCTAACTGGAATCGAATACGCTCAATTGGTTTGGTCGAGATGATTTTGCTATCGTGGGGCGGCGATCGCTTTGAGTTTGATCCGGCGACAGGCGCAGGGTTGAGGCAGGCTGAAGTGCTGGCGCTAAACCGAAATTACAGCGTGATCGGGTGGCATACCTCCGACTTTGGCGAGGCGTACACTTATTTGTATTTCGATGCACAAGAGAAATTTGGCATCGTGAGATATCATCAGGACGATTTCGACTATTTCTATACTGAGCATGTAGTGCCGATGACCCAACAAAGCTCGGCGCATATGACGCTTGACGAGGCGCTGGCGGCGATGCTGGAGAGCGCGGAAGCGGCAGCGCATGAGTACGACGACGAAGACGATTCGTAGCGGCGCTGTCAGTCAGTCAGCCTATGTTTGCCGCAAAACCGGCAACCAAAAATTCCGTCTTTCAAACAGGTTCTTCGGTTCGTTTCGAGCCTGCGCTGGCGTTGTAGTAACTGGATAAGTACCTACCTCACCTTAAAGGCCACAAAGATGCGAAATCGTTTGACGTTACGCCACGCCCTATTTACAGCTCTGGCACTTTCCAATGTTTGCTGGGCTGAAAAAGCACCCTCGACAACCGTGCTGAGTGCTGCGGCGAGTAACAATGCGCTCGCTTTTGATCTGTATGCTCAGGCCAGTGCGCTACATCCTGAGTCCGCCAACTTCGCATTCGCACCGATCAGTATTTCGAGCGCGCTCAGCATGACTTTGGAAGGCGCGCGCGGTGTCACGGCGACACAGATGAATACGGTGTTGCATTTACCGACAGGACGCAGCGATGCGGTCGCAAGCGCCGGCCACTTGCTCAAAAGCATCGAGGCGTCCGCTGTTGCTGCAAACGTTGATCTCAAAATTGCCAACCGATTGTTTGGCGCACGCGGTTTCCACTTTGAGCCAGAGTTTTTGCATCGCAGCGCCCGTGTTTTTGGTGCGCCGCTGGAAAGCTTAGATTTTGCTCGTGCTTCGGAAAAATCCCGACTGCATATCAACCAATGGGTCGAAACCCAGACCGAAAACCGCATTAAAGATTTGCTACCAATGGGCGGAATTTCGGCGAACACCAGTTTAGTGCTGACCAACGCGGTCTATTTTTCCGCCGATTGGAACCAAACATTTGCCGAGCGATCAACGCATCCAGCTGCGTTTCAACTTACCGAGACAAAAAGCGTTTTGGTACCGACGATGTCGCAATTAGCTGTCTTTCGCTTTATCCAAAATAAGGCCGTTAGCGTGCTAGAGATGCCTTATGTAGGCGGCACTACCTCCATGCTTTTTGTGCTGCCAGACAAATCTAGCACCCTGGCGGCGCTGGAAGCGACACTCGAGGCAACGCTGATGGATCAATGGTTGCATGAGCTGCAGCCGCAACAAGTGTTTGTATACTTACCGAAATTCGAGATCAACAGCACCGAAAGGCTGAGCAAACATCTGGCGTCGCTCGGTATGCCGCTCGCCTTCGACGCCAGCACCGCAGACTTTAGTGGCATCGCAAAGCCCAGTAGCAACGGTGCAAAATTATCGATTAGTGAAGTTTTCCATCAGGCCTTTATCAAAGTTGATGAAGTAGGCACCGAAGCCGCCGCCGCAACCGCAGTGGTAGTGGAAACAACGACCGCAATGTTTGACCCAAACGCAGCACCGATTGCGCAGTTTCGCGCGGATCGGCCGTTTGTTTTTGTGCTACGCGAGGTGGCCACCGGGGCGATCTTGTTTATCGGGCGGGTTGGCAATCCAAGCTCAGGCTTTGTCGGCAATTGAATGCGGTTTGTACGATATTGGGGCTACTGCAAGTCTAAGTTGCTGTGACCGCCTTGAATGTCGCAAGCGATTTTTTCCGCAAGTTGCTTGTTCGTTTTTCCATCGCGCTGGCGTTGAAGTAGATGTGGCGGCGCTGAACTCAGCATGTTTTGCCGCGCACTAACAATCTATTGGGCAATCCATCTGGAGACACGTTCTCCAGGGCAATAAATGAAGACTTCTATGAATCAAGCAATGATGGCGCTAGTACAACACTCTTGGCAGCGCGTAATCCCTATGGGTGCAGATGCTGGAAAATTGTTTTATCAGCATCTTTTTACCGCCGATCCTGAGCTCAGGCCGCTATTTAAGGGCGACATTGAACAACAAGCTGCAAAACTTGTGCAGATGATCGATGTTGCAGTATCAAAGCTCAACGACCTATCCGTGTTGCTGCCTGTACTTGAAAATTTAGGCCGGCGCCATCGCGGGTACGGCGTGTTGCCCGCGCAACACACCTACCGATTTATTGCCAGTACCATGATTGCTGCGGCTGCGGCTGCGGCTGCGCCAGTCCTGACTACCTCCTGAAAATAAAGGAACTAGGATGCGTGCCGCTAAAATATTTTCTGTATTCCCTCTTTTGTTGACGTTGCCTATTGCTTCGCTTTTGAGCGGATGTGCCACAGATCGCGCTGGTAACGGTCTTGTGTAGGCAATGATGACGATTGATGCTAAACCAGTGCCGCTGAAATATGCGTACGCGATGCATCGCCCGATTATGGCCTGGGATAAAAAACGTTTGGGTGTAGGTGACGAGGTATCGCTGCAACCCGGAGACATTGGCTTGGTGGTAGTTGCAGACCGAGAATTAACGCGAACGCAGCTCGTTGACATTGTCGCTGATCGCTATGGCGGCTCAAATAAAATAAAGGGGATCGTGCTTACCTTTGCGATTGCACAACCGAAGCTATACCAATCAACATTTCTGACTGAGTCTGGCGCCACGTATCTATATGGCTTCACATCCAGCTGCGGCGAAATCACCGTGTTGACCGCCGATACTGGCAATTTTTCTGCATGGGGCTCCGGCGTCAGCGGCCAGGCAATATTTAATAATCAAGATGGTTCCGGTACGCGTGGCTATCAGGTGTCATTTAGTCTGCCATGGAAAACGCTTGAGTAGCGTTAGGCAATTTACGGATAGCTTTCATCGCGCCACGCCAGGGCTCGATTTCGTTAACTACGCAGATACCGGTTATGTCGCGCAAGCCGCTGCTATCGAGTTTGCTGAACAGGCGGGTTTCGTGCTCCAAGCGCAATCTGAAATCAACTCGAATCCTCGCGATACCAAAAACCACCCGGATGGCGTCTGGAGCTTGCCACCTACCTATGCCAGTGGTGATACCGACCGCGCGATCTATGCAGCCATTGGCGAAAGCGATCGCATGACATTGGTTTTTCGTAAGCCTTGAGTTGCAAAGAGCGTGAGTCGACCATGGCGGCAGTCCGCAAGGTAACACGCCGCTTGAACACCAGTCGTCAACAACAATTTTCTATCCACAAGGGTTACCGCATGTGTATCAAAACCCCATCTGTCTTAAGCAAATTCATTAAAGTCGCGCTCATTGCGGCAGCTTTTCCAGTTGGTGCCGATGCGGCACTTATGCCAGTCAGTGCCGATGCCGCAGTTATGGCAATCAGTGCCCAGTCAACGAAAATTTGGCCGCAAATTTCTGCGGTAAATCACGTCAGCTTTATCCAAAGCAAGTTCGATCCTGAGGGCTTTGTTGGCAATGGCTTCCTACTGAGCTATTCGGGCCGCATCTATGCCATCACCGCAAAACATGTGTTGTTGAGGGCGAAAACAGATGCGATGAAAACCATTGACTTAAGCGGACAGTTGAAATCATGGCGTCTGCGAGTCAATAAGGATCCGGCGCAATATGTTGAACTGGGGCGGCTGGTCAATAGCAACTCGAAAGAAGCGTTGAATATTGACGTGCTCGAACGCGATTGGCTGGTTTTTGAAGTGAAGCAGAATCATTCAAAGCTGGTGCCATTGGTGATGCGCGAAGGCGCGCGCGCAGCAATGGGCACAAAGCATGATGACGCCCAGCCGCTAACGGGTGAAGTGCTTTACGCGCTCGGCTGTAGCTATGCGCGCAAAAAAGAATGTCAGCAAGATGTTTATTCGGGGAAACTGGTGGGGCACGCAGCAAATAATTTGTTGGTGCAACTCGACGACACTAAATCCAGACTGGGCGGCTTAAGCGGCGCGCCCGTGGTCGATGCACAACAACGGCTGGTTGGCATCGTTTCAAACTTTATGCCCAACCCAAATGCGAAGGGCGACGTGTTTGCACCAGCAAACTTGGATTATTTACGAGCCGTACTTAAAGCCGACACGCGCCCGAGTTCCGGAACCAATGCGCCGGTTACCGGCGCAGCGCGGTTCGCCTCAAAATATTTTGACCTTAAATGTTGGCAGTAGCTGTGCGCAATATCCTTCGCAATTTCACCTTCAAACTGGCTTTTTACGCTCTCATCATGACTATCATCAGCACCGCCAACGTCCAAGGCAGGCAGAAAGCCTCAGAACTACCCGGCACATATGTTGCAAGTGCGCAGGAACTCAAAGACGTGCGCGCCCAGTTAGCGAACAAACTACTCGCCTACATCTTTGATTATCCTGATGTTTCGGCACTTATTTACCCCGGTGATCTGACGGTCTCAGGCTCTTTGGAAAACGACACGTTTCTAATCGTAAAGGGCGACTTGACGATCATAGGCGACTACTTTGAGGACTCAAATGAGCCCGGCAATTTGGTGGTGCTAGGCGAAATGCACGCCGAAAACATGTACAGCAGAGGCCCGCTTTATGTGCAAAAGAATTTGGTTACGGTCGGCCTCCTTTTGGTGAAGGGCGGTTGGGACTGGACCGCTGAAGTCGACGGTCAGACACATGCGCGTGCCTTAGTGATTTACACAAAAATGTTCACTTACACTTACAACGCCGGAAAAATTGGCGTTATGCTAGACGCGGACGACAATCTGGACTTTTATTACGCGCAAATTCTGCTGGCATTTAGGACCTTCGAGCCGGAGTTTTTTACCCGGCCAGATAACCTCGAGCTCGATCTGGATTCAAGGCCGCAAGACCTGAAATTTGACGTCGCCTTGGGTGACGAACGCATTCGTAACCGAGGGGCGATTTTTCGGGCAAAAATCGCACCAAAATCGCTGATCGCAGACGTCGCTCGGGCAATTTCTGCAGCATCCGGAATGAAAACGCTGTTGCCGCTGATTACACGCGACCCGCTTTTGGCGCAATTGATTGCGGGCCGCCCGGAATTGCCGGAAGCCTTGCATGCGCCCCTGTTTGCGACTCGTGACCCGATCGTGTTGGCATGGCTAGCTAGGCGCGCACCAAAATTCATGGCAGCACCGCTTGTAGGCGAAAAGATCAAAACAACGCCAGGTATGGCCTTAGAATTTCTGAAAGACCCAGAGCTTTTTGCAGAAAACTTGGCTGAGATGGTTGCATCGACGAATGCCAAAGTGCGCGCGATTGTGGGCAGTCAGGGTGCCTTGGATGCGGCATCCGCGAACACCTTTGTGCGCGTCGCGACGATCCGAGGTCAATTCCATCTAGGTCAATTAGATCTGCTGAGTCCAGAAACAATCAGTACCTTGGTCAAAGACAGTGCGCCAGCAGTGCGCCAAGAAATTGCCGCAGCAGCGCTGAGTTTTGAAGATTTTCAGGCATTGCACACAACACTGAATCACGCGGGTTTAGCCGCTTTGGCTGAATCGCTACACAGCGACGCGCTGCGGGAACGTGACGTGCGCATGAGCGATTCCGAGCGTATGCAGGCGATTGCACTATTAATGGCAAACCCCGAACTGCAGAACGTTTCGGCTCTGTTTTTGGCATTGCCCGCTGTCGAACAAGTACAGCAGTTTGATGCGCTGTGGCACGCAAGGCGTTTAGATCTTGAGCGGGTTGGTGAACATACCCGCAGTGTGGAAGTGCTGCAGAAAATCGTGGCTGCGGCGGATCAAATTAATTCGTCATTACCAAGCAAGCTTGCGGCAAATCCGAAATTGCCGCTGGTGCTGCAGCGTTTGATTCTTGAGCGCGCCATAACGCCCAAAAAAGGCCGCATTGCGCATGTGAGAGCGTCACCGCGCGGCGCTCTGGGCAAACTCCTCGAGCAAGACGGCACCGCTGATGAAATCTTGTTGGCAGCGGCAAAACTGCCACGTAACAAAGACTTCTTTGAAGTATATCTAGAGGCGCTAGTCAGTCGGCGTAACTTGCCGCTCGCGGTGATCGAAGTTTTGCACGCAAGGTTTCTCGAAGACCCGCAATGGGCGACTGGACTGTTATTGCCACAATTACACATCAACAAACACGAACTGAGTCAGGCCATTCTGTGTCGCGTAGACGACGATGCGGTGCAAGTGCAAATAATGCAAGCAGAAATGGGCGCAATGCAGTTTTGGCAGGCGCTGGCGAAAGCACCCTCCCAAATGTTGCGCGTGCAGGCAGCAGCAAACATCAACACGCCCGTCGCAAGCTTGATCACGTTGACGCAGGATACTGACGAAGTTGTCGCAATTTTTGCACGCACGCATCCAAACTTACCCTCGGATTTGCGACTGCAGTTTGCGCTTGCCGCGCACGGGAACTTCCTCAAGAACTTTCCCTTGAACTTGAAAGAACTGGAAGCATTGCTACCCAAACTGAGCGGCGCGCGTCGACGTGAGGCTATGCGACTGATGAACGCACGGCGCTAATTACGATCCATTTCTCACAACCCGATGCCAACGCCGCTTCACAACGCTAATGCCAACTACTAACCGCCATGTCCTGTGCAACCCAATTTCGGCAGCATGTGTTTTTTTCCTACTGCTTATCACCATGACTAGCGCTAATTGCAGCGCAGGCGGCTGGAAAATTGCCTCAACTTTTCCCGGCACACATCGTGCCAGCGTAGAAGAGTTAAAAACTCCGCGCGGCAACTCGGGAACGTACACGGCTTTATGGACGGTCGAGAGCGGCAAGATCTCGCGTCGTCTCGGCGTGCAAACCGCGCAAGACAATGCGGGCAACTGCAGCGGGGACGCGAACGACGCCAGCAAGCTGGAGCGCTGCCAACACGTTTGAGCCGGGCACGCGACCGGACTGTTACGACATTCATCTACAGCCGAGCGATCCAGCATGGCCGTATGGCGAAAAGGATGGTTATGGCCATGATGGCGGCTGCACACTA
>JAYTAO010000467.1:0-7550 GCA_043737435.1 Rhodanobacteraceae bacterium
TGCGCGACTACTTCCCCAGCCGGGTAAAAGCGGCGGAATTCACGTTGCGCGTAAACGCCAGGCATATCTAAGGCGAGCACCGCTTCCGCGGATTGCGGACTCATTTGGCGTTTCAAATAAACAAATTCCCGGTCGGAAAATTGCGTCACGCGTTGCAGCAATGAATCTACCGGCAGGCCCAGTTTGGCGGCGAGCAAAGTTAAATGCGCTCGCTGCTCCAGCAGCTCTTTCGGGTTCGCCCAAATCGAAACCACGGGTGTGGAGATCGCAAGCGGTTCGCCGTTGCGATCCAAAATCGCACCCCGATACGCGGGCACCGCCACTTCGCGCAGATAGCGTTTGTCGCCTTGGGATTGGTAAAACTCTTTACGTATTACTTGAATGTCGAGCGCACGCGCCAGCAGGCCGCCAGCGCCTAAGCACAGCAGACCGAGCAGCCAATGCAACCGCCGACGTAAATCGACCGGGGGCGTGCGGGCTTTGATCATTGCTTAATCACCACGACTTTGGTTTGCTCAGGAAAATCCAAGCCCAGCCGATCCCGCGCAATTTGCTCGATGCGCGAGTTTTCGCTCCAGGTTGCCTGCTCCAGCTGCAAACGACCCCATTCGATTTGTTGCTCGTCGTGCTGGGTGCTCAACGCTTCTAGCTGCTGAAAAAGCATGCGCGCTTGGTGCCGGGAATAGACCAACATCATGCCGCTGCCAATGGTTGCTAGCAGAAGTACGACCGCGGTAAAGCGCGAGCCATCAAAACTCTTGGCTCCGGCGTTCGCGGTGGGTGCGATGGCACGCGCAACTATCTTCGGCTGCGGCTGCGTGTATTGCGCAAGCGCGTTATTGCCATTCGCCATGGAGTTGACGATCACAGCAATTTCTCCGCCACGCGCAGCACTGCCGAACGCGACCGCGGATTCACCCGACATTCCTCGTCGCTGGCTTTTTCTTTGCTGATCAGACGTGCGCTGGCGATGAAATTGTTGGCACCCATGAAATCACGCCGTGATGCCGCCGGCGCTTTGGCGCGTTCGTTAAAAAATTCTTTGACCATGCGATCTTCCAGTGAATGGAAACTAATGACGCACATACGCCCGCCAATTTTTAAAAGATTGAATGCCGCGCTTAAGCCGGACTGCAGTGCTTCCAGCTCCGCGTTCACGGCCATGCGTATGGCTTGGAATACCTGCGTCGCCGGGTGGCGGCCAGGTTTACCACGGCCTTTGACGTCGCTGACTAAATTGGCCAAGTGGCTGGTGCGCGTCAAGCTGCCGCGTGCGGCAATGATCGCTGCAGCAATTTTTTTTGCTTGAGGCTCTTCACCGTACTCGCGTAAAACCCGCAACAATTCGACTTCGGAAACTTCGTTTAAATACTGTGCCGCACTAGGTTCGCGCGACTGGTCCATGCGCATATCAAGCGGGCCATCGTGCATAAAACTAAAGCCACGTTCGGCCTGATCCAGCTGCGGCGAGGACACGCCCAAATCGAGCAGAATGCCATCCACGGATTGCGAAGTTACGCCTTGCAAACGATCTAACTCGGAGAAATTCGCATGCTGCACGTGTACCCGCGCGTCCAAATTGCTCAAGCTTTGCGCCACCGCGATTGCAGCGTCATCGCGATCCACGGCAATGAGGCAGCCAATTTCGGAAAGCCCAGCTAAGATGGCGCTGCTGTGGCCGCCCCGGCCAAATGTGGCGTCGATATAGCAGCCATCCGGATTTAGCTTGAGGCCGCGAATGACCGCGTCAAGCAAAACCGGCAAATGCTCACGTTTGTTGTGGGTGTTTTTCTGCATGGCTCAAAAATTCAACTCAAGCATTTCTGCTGTCACTTGCGCCTCGGCAATCGGCTGCAGTAAACGCGCGCTGTGCGTCGCTTCATTCCACAACTCAAATTTTTCCCCGATGCCTAACAAGATGGCAGATTTGCCAAAATTTCCCTGCGCGCGCGCGGCGTGCGGCAGGACGATGCGCGCGCTGCTATCTAGCTCCAAATGTGCAGCTGAGCCAACTAAGCGACGCTGAAATTCTCGGTGCGCGGCTTTTGCAGTACTCAAACGCATCACTTGATCGCGTACCCGTTCCCACTCTGGCTTAGGGAAGATCCAGAGGCATTCGGTTTCATACGGGTTGTAGGTCACAACCAATTGATTCGAGCAGTTCACCGAAATTTGGGCACGGTGTTCTGTGGGAAGGGCGAGTCTGCCTTTCTCATCGATACTTACCCGTGTTTCGCCGTAAAACATAAGCGCCCAAGACCAATCTAGAGTTAAATGCGTCCGAATTTTCCTACCGAATTTCCTAAGATTTTCGGCGGCTCGACTCCCGCTTGTGGAAGACATTAGCTGCCGTCAAATTCCCATCGCTGCGAGAGTTTTTCGCGGTGACCCCACAATCAGCCACTTTTTCCCACAATTCACCACACTATTGCGCGCCAGGGGCGCTGTCAAGGTTGTGCTAGTGGCGTATTTGAGGCATTTCCAAGCAATGTTCAGGGTTACGGCGCTAAGTCATTATTATCAAAACGATTTGTGACTATTCATGCGCAATTGCGCAGAGAACCAATAGAAAACGGTGTGGAGCCGACGCAGTTAAGGCAGCCCTAGATTGGCGCGAATTGCTGAGCTAGATCATTGAACCAGCGCGAACAAACGCAGGCTAGCTGAACTTAAGGTACGCTTCGCGGTCAACTTTCCGTGCTCCATTTTGCGAAATTATTATGTTTGGACCCATTCGTACCTTTTGTTTAGCGGCGGGGTTGTATTTGCCGCTGTCGCTATTTCTTTGGTTTGCTTTTGCAGGCGCCGCAGTAACCCCCGTGCTCTGGCTTTGCAAAGCCGTTTTAATGAGCTGGATGCCGGAGATTTTTGAAGCCATTCAACGTGAGCAGTATACTTTTTACGTGTTTTTTTCTTTGTTCCAAGATGCCGCTTCGATTGAACGAGCAGCGGCAGGGACGGGACTTGGGTTTCCCTTCAACCCCATGATTTATGGCTACGGTTTGCCTGTTATTGCAGGCCTAGCGCTGGCGACACCCAATAGCGTTGGCATCCGTTTGCGTCAGATTGCCATTGGTGCCGCAGTAATTTGGTTAGTGCAGGTCAATGGCGTGGTTTGGGATATTTTGCAATACGTCAACTCGACCTTGGACGGCGGTGCCGCAGCGCTGGCTAAGCATCATTTGAGCCCGACTTTTCTCGCGTTGATGTATCAATTTGGCTATTTAATTTTGCCGCCACTCGCGCCAGTGGTGCTTTGGGCGCTGATGAATCGTAAGTTTATTGACGATTTGATCAAACTAGATCACATCCAATCGCTTGATGAAGTTGATGAAAATACCGGCGGAAAAAATGAGAGCGCGCCGTGAATGTCGAGAATGTCGAAAATGTCGAAAATGTCGAAAATGCTGATAAACAAAAAACTGCCGTGGAGTTAACTGCAGAGGCAATGGTAATTAGAGCGGTTTTGGCGGAAGCGGCTAAATTAGCGCCCGAGCTGGCACATGCTGACACTAGCTATCAGCACGAAAACGCGTCAGGTGTGGACGTGCCAATTGCAAGGGGTAACGCTCACGAGTCCTACGCCGAGGCGCAAGATTTGGCGTCGCAAAAGCTTGAACTGGTGCCATTGGAAGTTGATCCAGCGCTCGCACGTCAAGAGTCGGTGCGCGCTATTGCTGCAACGTTATCTGCCCTCGATCCGGCGGTGGCGGAAGAAATCGTGGTCGAGCTGCTATTAAAAAAAGGGCGGCTAAAAGAAAGTGATTTGATTCGCGCCAAGCGTTTGTTTGAAGAAGGCAATGAAGCCAGTTTGACCGCACTGTTGGCACGTCTGGGCTTGGCAAGTGAGCGCGACGTGGCCGAAGCAACGGGTGAGGTGTTGGGCATTCCACTGATGGCTATAAAAGATGCGCCCGAGATGCCGCCTGCGGATGTCAATCTTTCGATGCGGTTTCTCAAAGCCCACCACGTGTGCCCGGTGGCCGCATCGGAACATGAAATTCAAGTCATCGTTGCCGATCCGCTAGATCGGTTCGCGGTGGATGCGGTGTCCATGGCGACCGGCAAACCCGTTTCGGCGCGGATAGGCTTGCGTTCGGAAATTGATGATTTGATCGAGCGCTATTATGGTCAGGGCCGTTCGGCCATGGGTGCGATCGTCGAGAATCTGGACGAGGCGGCGCGGGGCGAAGACGACGTCGAGCATCTGCGCGATTTGGCCTCGGAAGCGCCGGTGATTCGCTTGGTGAATCTGCTGATGCAGCGCGCGGTGGAATCGCGCGCTTCGGATATTCATATTGAACCCTTCGAGAACCGCCTGAAGGTACGCTATCGCATTGACGGCGTGCTGCACGAAGTTGAATCCCCGCCTAGCTCATCGACTGCGGCGGTGATTTCGCGCGTCAAGATTATGGCGAAACTAAATATCGCCGAACGCCGTCTGCCGCAAGACGGTCGCATCATGCTGCAGGTGCAGGGCAAAGCATTGGATTTGCGGGTATCAACGGTGCCCACGAGTTATGGCGAGTCGGTGGTGATGCGGATTTTGGACCGTGAAGCGCTGGTGCTGGATTTCCATAGTTTGGGCTTCACGGATGACTTTCTGCCCGGCTTTTTGAAGGTGCTCAATCAGCCGCACGGAATCATGCTGGTCACCGGCCCGACCGGATCGGGAAAAACCACCACGCTCTACACCGCGCTGCAAAAAATTAATCAGCCGGACGTCAAGATCATCACCGTTGAAGATCCGGTCGAATATCAGCTGGAAGGCGTAAATCAAATACAAGTCAAACCGCAAATTGGCCTGGACTTTGCTAGCGCCCTGCGCTCTATTGTGCGGCAAGATCCCGACATCATCATGATTGGTGAAATGCGAGATTTAGATACCGCGAAGATCGCGATCCAATCCGCACTCACCGGGCATTTAGTGCTGTCCACGCTGCATACCAACTCTGCTGCCGGGGCGGTCACGCGGTTGCTGGATATGGGTGTCGATGATTATTTAATGTGCTCAACGGTCAATGGCGTGCTGGCGCAGCGCTTGGTGCGTAAACTGGACAGCAGCAGTAGCGAAAAATATTTCGCCCTGCCGGAAGTCGTGGAAGAACATAAATTGCGCCGCTTTAGCGACGCCAAAGAGATCGAACTGTATCGCCCGGTGCCCAACGCCAACACGCTTTCCGGCTATGCCGGGCGCACCACGATTATGGAATTTTTGGTGATGAACGACCCGATTCGCCGCCTGATCATGCAGCGCTCCGGCATGGGCGATATTGAAAAGCTCGCGCAAGCGCACGGTATGCGCACCATGTATGAAGACGGCTTGATGAAGTCCATGCGCGGTGTGACCACCTTGGAAGAAGTTTTGCGCGTGGTGCAGGAGGGGTAAAAATGAAAAATTTAGATCAAAAAAAAAGTGACGCTGTTAAATCTTTAAATAAAAAGCACCTGAGTCATGCTGACGTACTTGCGCAAATATTGGCCGTACCTTTCGATGAGAAGTTTGCGGCTGAAATGCGAGCATTGCGTGCTGCAGCAATTGCGGGAGGTATGAAAATGTTAAACGACGAAGAGCTGACCGAGTACGTTCTTGCTCATGACGAAAGACATCAAGCGTGATCCGGATTTTTGCTGATTCATGTGTCTATCTAGCCGCGCTTCGCAACGATGCGTTGTTCGGGCAGGCAGCGCAATCATTGCTATTGCGCGCGCCGGGCATGCTTATTTGCAGCGACTATTTGCGCTTAGAGGTAGTTCCTAAAGCATTTTTTCATCGAAATTTGATGGAACTGCGTTTTTATGAAGCAACCCTCGACCGTTGTTTGCTGGTACCTAATTCGCCGCAAATGCTGAGCACTGCGCTGAGATTGGCATGTGAGGATGCTTTAGCGGCGGGCGATGCGACGCTTATTGCAGCAGCTGTGTTAGGCAGTGCGGATGTTTTTATTACGACTGAAAAATCCACCAAGCCAATGTTTAGAGTCAAGGAGCATAAAGTGCGACATATTTTGGACGTGTTCGTTTAAATGACAAATTTCCGCTACCGTGCCATCGCACCCACCGGTGAAATTCTTCAAGGGGTGATGGAAGCCTCGACCAAAGATGAAGTCATTGCCAAGTTGCAAGAGCAGGGTAATGTGCCAATTGAGGCGCAACTTGCGGATAAATCTGTAGCGTCCATTGGCGGTTTGTTGGGCAGCTCCTCTGGTGTTAGTGCCGATCAAATAGGCACCTTCACCGAGCAGTTGGCGAATTTGCTTGGTGCTGGTTTACCGTTAGATCGCGCGCTACAAATTTTGCTCGATTTAGCTGAAAACGACAAAATGAAGCGCTTGGTGACGCGCATTCGTGACAGTGTGCGGGGCGGTTCGAGCTTGAGTGTCGCTTTGGAGAACCAGGGCGGCGCATTTACCAAGCTCTACATCAATATGGTACGTGCGGGCGAAATGGGCGGCACGCTGGATAAGACGCTGCGGCAATTGGCAGAATATTTAAAGCGCAGTAAAGAGTTGCGTTCAAGCGTGGTTTCCGCGCTGATCTATCCGATCTTGCTATTAATGATGGCGGGTGGTTCGCTGATTTTTATGCTGACCTACGTCGTGCCAAAGCTGCAGCCTATATTTGATCAGTTAGGCGGGGAGCTGCCGCTTTTGACGAAAATGGTATTGGCATTGGCAGCTGTTCTACGTTATGGCTGGTGGGTGATTATTGCTGGTGCGATCGCTACTGTGCTGTATTTCCGTAAACAAATGAGTGAGCCCGCCACGCGACGCATTTGGGATGCGCGTCTGCTGAAATTGTTTGGCGTGGGTGATCTACTTTGTAAAATGGACACTGCGCGGCTAGTGCGTACAGGCGGAACTTTGCTGAAGAACGGCGTTCCACTGCTTTCGACGTTGACGATCGCGAAAAACGTACTGACGAACTCAGTTCTGCAAGACGCTGTGGAGTCGGCAAGTAAAGACGTTAAAACCGGCGGTGGTTTGGCGCCGGCGTTAGCGCAAACAAAATTATTTCCGAAGCTGGCAATACAAATGGTGACGGTGGGTGAAGAAACGGGGCAACTGGACGATATGCTATTAAAAGTGGCGGACGTTTATGACTACGAAGTTAAAACCACGGTTGATCGTTTGCTCGCTATTTTTGTACCCGCACTGACACTGTTTTTAGCCGGGTTTATCGCGATCATTGTAAGCAGCATGATTATGGCAATTATGAGTATCAATAACTTGGTGGGGTGATTTATGAAGAAAAATAGGAATATCGCGAAAAGCGCACAAGTAGGTTTCAGTTTAATAGAAATATTATTAGTCGTCGGTATTATTGCGTTTCTGGCGACGATGGTGGCTACCAATGTTATCGGACAAGGTGAAAAAGCGAAAGTAACCAATGCAAAAACCGGCGTCCGCAGCGTTGCCGCAAAAGCCTCAAGTTATTATTTAGATACCGGTACTGCGCCCACAAGCATTGATGATTTGCTAACCAAGCCGGGTAATGCTGCCAATTGGAAAGGCCCTTATATTACCGAGCAACAAAGCAAAGATCCTTGG
>JAYTAO010000468.1:0-7544 GCA_043737435.1 Rhodanobacteraceae bacterium
CGTCGGCGGTGCCAAGCTCACGGGTATCTCGTTGATGCGCGATACCTTGAGCATGTACGACCACGGTGCTGAGTTGATTGCGGACTTCACCGACGCCGGTATCGTCTGTTCCGACCCCAGCCACGCCGCAAAAACCGCGCGCGTGGTGTTGAGCGAGCTGGCCAGCCGTGGTGTGGATGTGATCGTCGCTGAAACCGGGGATGGCATTATGGGCGAATACGGCGTGCAGGCGATTATGAGCGATCCAGAACTGCGCGGCTTGGGCAAAGTGTTTGTGCTGTGTGCAAATGACCCAGTCGGCGTCGCAGGGGGTGTGGCGCATATGCGGGACAGCTTTGGCATCAATGTCGATATGGTCGCCGGCCCGGCCACCGATAACGCGGTCGGTCAACGCTTCGTGCAAAGCCTGGGCATCCCCGCACGCAACTCGCGCGTCGACCCGCGCGCGATGGGGGAGTTGGTGTTGGATTTGGTACAGAAGGCGCGAGTGCAGAGCTAAAACTTTACTATGTCACAAGCAGTAACTCGCACGTAGACATGCTGCTTGAGGCGGGGGGGCAAAGTGACTTTGTGACCCTTCCGCCGGAAAACACGCCGCTGAGTTTGACTATTGCCTCATCTACTGAAGGCGAAGTCATACCCTTAGACCAACTACAAGTGTTTGGCAGCTTGACTGGACCTGCGAACAAGGGGCGTAATGGCGGCGGACCAATTGGCTTGGTCGAACGCGACGCAGTTCACTATTCCTCCGATTTTGCTCGTCCCAGGAGCCAACAGTATCACCGTCGTTGCGAAGACGCTGGATGGCGGCACCATTAGTGCTACGAGGAATATTACGGCTACCCCAAGCGTTGGCGCTGACGTGCGACTTCAGGCGAATGTGACGGGTGCGTATGCTCCAGAGCGTGTTTCATTCGCGCTGAGTAAGCGATTTCCAGCATTGCAAACCCAGGTTGCAAGAGTCCAGATAGATTTTCAGGGCGACGGCAGCTTTGAGCTTGATACGCCTATCGTGCAATCGTCACTACAATGGAATTACGACACGCCGGGCGTGTACTTGGCAACTGCGTGCGTTAGCTTTGACGACGGCAATCCCAATACGCCGTTAGTTGTGCGCGATGCACGTTATCGAATTCAAATGCAATCCTTGGCTTACGCACGCCAAACCCTATGCGGCGTGTATTACCTTATGAAAAATCGACTGATCGCCAACCAGGTTTCACTGGTATTGAATACCCTTGGGCCGCGCATCAAACCCAAATTCCAAACTTTGTGGGCGTTGCTGGGTGCGAATCTACCGAACGTAGCGAATCAGTTAGGGCAAATCGCAACTGGGCAAATTTCTGACGTCAGTGCGGAGTTCATGATGGCCATTCCCGACCCAGCATTGTCGGGTAGTTTTTTGGGCTATCCGTTGCTTTTTACTCGTGGCAACGATGGTGTTTGGAGGATTTATGGCATGTAAGAATTTAGTGGATCTTGGAGTTTGATGCAAACCATAGTAAATATTGCGTTTTATGGTGGACTCACGGTGATCGGCTGTGTGCTCGCAGGGCTTCTTGGATTCTGGGCGCGTAATTCCAAACGCGGACGGTATCCTAAAGCCATATTCGTTTCTCTGGCTTTATCATGGACGATGATTGGTGCTAACGGGATTCCCGTAATGCTTCCCAGCGTGGTCGTTATTTATTTTTATTTTCCCGAAATCAGCCGGGATTTTGTTGAAGATCGACCACTAACCGATCAGCACGGTGGTCGACGGATGGGCGAATCTTTAAAGGGCGCGTACTTTGCGGTTGGCATGTCAAGCTTTACCCTTGCATCGGTATTTGGCTCCTTTTGTTTTTTTTCGCGCAAGCCTAAGCCTTTGATTGGGCGCGGATTATGAAGCGCTTGCAGTTTGTGTGGCATCAAACTTTGGTTTGTGTCGGAATTGTTGTGTGCTTGACGATACTCGCGGCATGTGGGCAAACAGGGCATGGGTATTGCCAAGTCCACATCAACGGCATTTGCTACGACAAGCCCAAAGCCAGCAACCCGCCGATTACGGCCAGCTGGCAGATTATCGACGCGGATACGCGAAAACCTATTCCTGGCGTTTTGATTAGCTTTCAGGTTGCCATTCCGATACCGGGAAGCCCCGGTCAAGCGCGCGGAAACCCGCTGTTGTTTGCCAGAAGCACAGACGGTGTTTGGCGCATAACAGGCATGTAGCCGAAATGACAACGACACAAGTCGTGATGAAAATTGCCGTGTTTGTCGTGCTGTCGGTAACAGCTGCGGCATTGTTAGGGCGTGCAACGCGTAGCGTTACCTTGCCGATCAGACTGCGCGCCGCAATCGCTAGTTTGCTGCTGTCGTGGACGCCATCGCTGTATCCACATGAGCAACCGTTCGTCCAACCTTCGGCGTTACACCTCGCGGGCTATTTTTTAAAAGAGCGCTTTATCGCCGAGTATCACTATTTCGCATTTGCGGCCATGTTGACGCTGTGCTTAAGCTTTTTAGCGTATTGGCATTTTGCCCAGTCCAAAGGCGCAAACCTCCTGGGTGAAGAGTCATGATTTGGTATCCGACAATTGTAGGCACCTTGATTTTATGCTTGCTAGGATGTTTGCTGGCCGCGCTAGTCGCTAGATGGTCTCGCAATAGTGCAATCCCCCGTTGGCTGCGTGCATCGGTCGCCACTGTCTTGCTGTCATGGTCTGCACTACTTACAAAAAGCGGAGGCGTAGCAATCTTGCCCTCGATATTCATCTTCATTATTGCATTTAAAAGCAAGGAGACCCAAAGCCTGAAGAGATCATCGATCTGGCGATACTTATGGCGATGATGAGCGCGTGCTTCGCCGCTGTTTTTGCATCGTATTGGTTTTTCTCGCGACTTCGGGCAGGGGTAAAACCTTGACAGCAATTTGGATTACCGCAGGAAGTCTAGTCATTGCCGCCGAAAATATGGAGTTATCCGCGTCCGAAAGCGGTCGGCTATCTAATGACCGGCTTTTCTTTCTTTGCCATTGCAGCGGTGTTTCTCGCGTATTGGATTTGTTCTAAACCATAAACATTAAGTAGATCGCTATGACAAAAACTAATTCAAATATTCTCTGCGGGTTGGGCTGCGTACTCGGGCTTTTCGATGCCGCTAGCGCCTATGAAACACCACAGCATGCTGCGATGACTGCAAAGGCGTTTGAGCGCTCCATTCTTACGACGCAACAAGCGGAGATTTATGGACGATTAGGATTTGATCGTTTGAATCCATTGCACCCTTTTGAAACGCCGAGTCCAAATGGTTGCCAAACAGAAGGACACCAACGCCAACGTGCCGCAAATTGTCGGCATGGGCAAACTAGTCGCGGTCGCACGCTACCATCGTAATTCTTGCTACACGCCGGATTTATCGGGCGAACGCACCGTCGCTTATGCGCCCGCGCCCGCGTTCGGCGTGATTACCGAACCCGTCTGCCCGATGGGTTTGCGCACCAATTTTCAGGAAATTTCGGTTTTCGCCGAATTGCCGGTCACCTCAGAGGCCGATTTGCGCTGCGGACGGCGCGGCGCAGCACCTGCCTCGGTAGATAAGGACTTCGATTTCAGCGCTGACCCAATTCCGGTGAATGCCACTTATTTATTTATTCAGGTCGTTTATCGCGGGCAATTGGGTGAGGAAACCGACGGCAATGCGGTCGGCAATTTTGACGTGCAGGAACCTACGTTTTATGCCGGCTGGAATAACACCGACTACTATTTCGACGAAAGTTTATCGCAGTGGCTGGCACCCACCGCAACGTATCCGGCGCGGGTCATTCAGGGCATTCGTGTGTGTGCCGGTTCACCGCACCGCAAAAATCAGCGTTCACACGCGGGCAAGAATGCCAAGCCAGCTCTCTGAATCCCCAGATGTCGATGCCGCGCCAGCTCTACAAACCTTTCCTGGGTTGATCGTACGGACGGGTGGTGAAAACAAGTTCAACGAAAGTACAATAGCGGACTGCCCAGCACCACCATCCCTTAACCCACAGGAGCAGCGACTGATTGAGCTGCGTGAAGAGGCTTGGAGTTTGGGAATTGATCCTGATGCGGTGGGCAAACAAACTTAATCAACATGCTAAGTGTTTGAGAGCTCCAGGACATTGAAATCAATTACATACCTGACTTGGTGTCGCACTTGAAATGTTTAGCCGCCATGACTGTTATTCCTAATGCAGATTTAACGTCCGAAAATATATTGCTTCCGAAGATCAACTTTGAGTTTCGGGAATATTAAAAAAAACACCGCTAAAGTTAAGCTGAAAGGATGCTTGCACAACATAAATATTGATAAAATAGATATTCGCCCGCGCTGAACATCTTTCACCAGCCTAACCAAATTTCCAGAAGATATGAAAGCGTTTAAATATAAATATTTTTTTAACGGTGGAAATTGAAACTTTTCATAAATCACTTTATAGTTTACCATTACATCTGCAACATATTGCGTTGCTAGAAACGTGGATGAGGCACTGTCAGCGTGCAAACGTATATAGGTCATCGGTTCAAAATTAATTCCAAGATCATAATTTTCCGCCAGTCGAATCCAGTAGTCAAAATCCCCGCCAAATTTTAAATCTACTCTAAAAGAACCAGTTTTACTCCAGGCCATCTTGGTAAACATTACTGTAGACAAGGTGCCTGGGAGACATCCCCAAAGAAAAAAGTGTCTTGGCAACTGTTTCTTTGGTATTATGCAGACGCCCTCACCCTTTACATTGGATACAATCGTACCGTTGGCGTCTATTGTATGGGCTTGACTATAAACGAAACCAAGTGTGGGGCTTGACTGAATTAAGGCGAGCTGCTTTTCAATGAAGTTTGTCTCAAATAAATCATCTTGACAAGCGATTTGAATATAGTCCGCCGTTGCAAAACCAAGCGCGTGATTTAAATTTTCAAAAATTCCATGATTTTCATTATTTTCAATGTATTTAAAACGATCATCTTTAGACACTAAATTTGAGACAAAATCACTTTTTGAGTCATCAGATATAATGATTTGCAGGTTCTTATGAGTTTGTTTTGTAATGCTTTCAATCAAAGTTCTAAAGTAGTCTAAACGAGGGTTAAATATGGGAATACAAACAGTTACTAGCGGTTGAAAAGTCATAGTTAGAAAATTCTCGATAAAGGATTTATGGAACAAGATTTAGGCTTTCTGTATTTTTCCGTATGGTGTGCGATCATCATTATTGTTGGCTTGGACGCGAGAGCGCGCGGATCGTGCGGACTTACCTTAGTTTATAGTGCATTTTTAACCATGCTTCACCTACCCGGCGGTAGCTTACTCATGGTGCCGTGGTATGAATATTATCCGAAATCGTGGACGCTGGTAGGTTTTGAAGTAACATTAACGGGATTTATTGCGTTCGCTGTGGGCGCATTGTTCGTGGGATTTTTATTTAGAAAAAAGGAAGTATCGGATAAAAAAATCGTTCAAACCACGCCGAAAGAAATAAGTTCAATTCGTAAAATTGCGGTCACGTTAATTCTTATTTCAATAATAGCGCAGGCAACTGGGAGCTATTCGTCTGGTATAAGATCAATTCCAACTATAGGGGCAGTCATTTCCAGTTTTGACTTCGTGGGCGCACCCGGAATTTGTTTATATATTCATAGCTACTTCATGGAAGGAAAAAAAATTCCAGTACACGCACTATTATTAGCTTTGCTGTTCCCAATTTTTTCAACAATATTTTTAGGATTTCTGGGTTTCGGATTTAACTTTGTAGTTTTTGTGATCTGCTTTATCGTAAGCCAAAGTTATTTTCCAAAACGTTTCTTCCTTGCTATACCGTTTTTTATTTATGGATCCTTGACACTATTTGTAAACTACATGGAAGTACGGAATGATCTGCGGGAGGCGGTTGGAGGAAAAAGCGTGACTGAACGATTCGATATTGTTGCAGAGGCAGCTGGTCAGTTTGAATGGTTCGACAATAACAATTTTCTCCACCTGAAACGACTTGACGACCGTTTGAATCAAAACTGGCTTGTAGGCGCTGCAGTAATCAATCTCAAATCCGGTCGGACGCCCTACCTGAATGGTGAAAGTCTGTATTTTGCAGCCATAGCTTGGATACCGCGAGCCATATGGACGGATAAGCCACAAATTGCGGGCAGCGGTGACATCGTTGCAAATCTTACTGGCCAATCTTTTGCGGATCTAACCAGCGTAGGCGTGGGGCCAACATTAGAATTTTATGCAAACGTTGGACACTACGGAATGATTTTCGCCATGTTTGTGATCGGTATGTTGTTACGGTGGTTCGATCTGCAAGCAATTCAGCGTCTTCGTCAAGGGCAAGTTTTATCTTGGTGCCAATGGATATTGCCGGGATTTTCTTTGTTCGAAGTGGGGGGGCAACTGGCACAAATTCCCGCAGCTTTCGTCGGATTATGTATCGCAGGCTTTATTATTAGTAGCGCCGGTAGGCGATTGTTGAATAAGTCATTATAAACTGGTGGAATTTTCTGTGTTGTATTCCCGTTAAAAATGATTAAGGGACCGGAGAACAGTTTGGTCATTGCCAACTACTCCGATTCTCAAATAGCGCACCAAGATCCGAACCAATATCTTATATCTTATATCTTATATCTGCGTTGCCGAATGATTCTTATTAAAATCCAATTCAATCCACACGTTTATCTTGCTTTTCTCAATCTTGCCGCGGGATAACGGCGGTTACGGGAGTCAGCGTGATAAATGTATTATTTTTTCCAGTAAACGCCAGTCCAATCGATCCGTTTCATCTCTGAATCGATTTTATGTTTTTTTATGAAGTCGTCAACAGCCAATTTACATCCTTGTATTGCATAATCGTCGACAATACAGTATCCACCCACAGATAGTTTCGGATATAAAATTTCCAGAGCTTCGATCGTGGAGCTGTACATATCCCCATCGAGTCGTAAAATAGATAATAATTCTATTGGCGCTACCGGCAAAGTATCCTTAAACCATCCTTTAAGAAAAACAACTTGATCATCTAACATTCCATATTTTCTAAAATTATTTTTGACATCGTCTACCGATACTGCAAGAAAATCATGAATATGGTGAGTATCGTCCTTATCCGCAGGGTACATTTCTACATCAGGTTTCGGTAGACCCTCAAAAGAATCAGCGACAAATATTTTACGATTTTCAACTCCTCGTGCGGCTAACACAGCTCGCATGAAAATACATGCTCCACCCCGCCAAACTCCGGTTTCAATTAAATCACCTTGAATCTGGTTGTTTAAAACATCCTCTATACAATATTGAAGGTTATCTAAGCGCTTTATACCAATCATCGAATCGGCATATCCTGACCACACCCCTCCATCTAACCGATCTGATTCGGTAAAATTGCGCGTTTGACAAATTTGTAGTTTTTTTTTGCCTAGTAACTTGGAAATAGCAGAAATTAAAAATTTTTTAATAGTTGATCTAGCATAATTAAAAGTCATCAGTGGAGTAGGTGGTTCGGGCCACAACGTAAACGAAAGAGTTTTTTTCATTAAATCTAA
>JAYTAO010000469.1:0-7533 GCA_043737435.1 Rhodanobacteraceae bacterium
GTGCAACAGCCGGGCGGGCAGGGCACTACCAGCGGCGGTCAGCGCGAATACGTGCCCGTCCTAGCGCGTGCCGCAATTGCTGCCGGTGTTGCAGGTTTATTTATGGAAACCCATCCCGAGCCAGATAAGGCGTTATCCGATGGCCCCAATGCATGGCCTTTACACAAAATGCGGACGTTGCTGTCGACGTTGAAGGCAATAGACGATATTGTTAAGACCACAGGGGCACTCGAGCTAGATCCATGATTTTAGAACAGCTGATCGATAAGTTTAGTAATCGTCCTGGAATGAAGACTGATTTGACCGGTAATACCTTTTCAATCGTACCCAGCGAGCCTGGCGGTTTTAAGCTATGGATTCGCGAAGATAAGGGCCGCAAATTCACGGTTGGTTTTGATCGGTGGCAGGAAACATTTAATGATGCAACGCAAGCACTGGCTTGTTTTGCGCTTGGATTATCCAAGGATTGTCGGTTAAGAGTGGCATCTAGATTAGGTGCGCGCTACAAGTGGACGGTGCAGCAATATGTTGGCGGGCTTTGGGTAGACGGTTCCGTGCATGTTGAAAAAATCGTCAGCATTTGGCCGTTTCGCAAAATTGAGTATTTGCAAAATGACTTCTTACGGGAAGACAGCGTAACGTAGGCGCGTTTGAACTGGTTCAAAGCGACGTTAGCGGCGTAATCTGGCCAATTCGGGCAGCATATCCCACGATTTTAGCGTTTTACCGCCCAAACGCTCGCTGATTAGTGTTCGCATAATCGCGCGCGTGGTGTTGTTATGAGTTTTGCTGAAGCAACAGGAATCAAGCTCCAAGATTGCGGCTCCTAGCAACGCGCCCGCTGCACCCGCCTGGGTCAAAAAAAATCCGGCATTCGCATCAAGGCGATACCACGAAACGCTGTTTATTGGCACGCCGGTAACATCCTCGGCAAAATCAACGCCGTAACCTAATTCCTCCAAAAGCATTCGCTCGAAGCCACGCAAATGGGCACCAAGCTCATCAAATGCAATGATTTGAATTGAATTTTGATAGTGCAGAAATATTCGATCATGCGCATCACCACGAGGTAACAACGCAATCATGAGTTCGTTGACATACATCAAAGCCAAACTTCGTTCACCTACAAAGGTAGGCGCGGTCTCAACAATTTCGAATCGCCGCAGCTGCAATAGTTCACCGCTGCCACCCAAGTCAGCTACATAAAGGGCGCCCAGCACAAGTGCGTCCTTGCTGCTTTTTTTACTTTGCTGTCGGGCGCTTCGCGCCAACGCGCCAACTCGACCATAATTTTTTGTCAACAGCTCCAGCGTTAAGCTAGATTCGCCAAAAGCGCGACGATGCAGTACATACGCTGGCTCATTTTCAATGCGCACGATTATTGGAGCTCGACATGAGTTATTGCTAAATCTTAATCACCATAGCCAAATTGTTTGAGCGCGCGTTCGTCATCACTCCAACCTGATTTGACTTTGACCCAGACGCTCAAAAACACTTTTGAGTCAAAAATGCGTTCCATGGCCAACCGGGCTTTAGTGCCAATTTCTTTCAATCGTGCGCCAGCTTCACCAATTACAATGGCTTTTTGTCCGTCACGCTCGACCCAAATAGTTGCTTGAATGCGCTTGAGCTTGGGTTCGAGAGTAAATTCGTCGATGGTGACTGTTGATGTGTAGGGAAGCTCTTCGCCAAGTAGCCGAATTAATTGCTCACGAATAAATTCAGCGGCTAAAAAGCGCTCTGGCCGATCCGTTAGATCGTCAGCGTCGTATTGAGCATCTCCGATGGGCAAAAGTTCGGCTAGTTCCCGCTTAAGTTCCTCCAAACCCTTACGTTTGGTTGCGGAAACCATCGCCGTGCCGCTAAATTTATGACGCAAATACATCTCTTCAACGAAGGGTAAAAGCTTTTCCTTGTCGGTGACGCGATCAACTTTATTGATCACTAAAAGTACCGGCTTGTTTGCGGCCACGGCGTGTTTAAGTGCCAAAGCGTCATCGTCTTCATAATGCAGGCCATCTAGGACGAAGGCCAACACATCCACCTCGGAAATCGCTTTTGCTGCCGTGCGATTGAGCGTGCGATTTAACGCGCGCGGGGCTTTCTGGTGTATTCCAGGAGTGTCTATAAAGATGAGCTGCGAGGACTCATCGGTGGCGAGGCCAAGTATGCGATGCCGTGTGGTCTGTGGCTTGCGGGCAGTGGCTGCGAGGTGGGCGCCGATTAGGGCGTTTAGTAATGTGGACTTGCCCACATTGGGTCGTCCGATCAAAGCAATGGTGCCACAGCGAAAGCTCATGGTTTTGTTTCCTGGGAATTAAGTGGAGGACTGTTTTTGCGAGTCGCAATTTTAATGGTCAGATTGTGCTTTAGCGTTTGCAACATTGCAGCTGCAGCCGCTTGCTCGGCACGCCGCAAACTGCTACCCCGGCCGCTGCTTTCCATGGCTTGGGATTTCTCAGTCGCGCCAATGTTGCACCGCACTAGAAATTCCCGGTTATGTTCCAACCCAAAGGTCTCTACCAGCGTATAAATTGGCCAAGTTTGGCCTTTGTCCTGCAACCATTCTTGCAGCTGAGTTTTGCCGTCTTTGTTTTGCGCTTTTTCTAATGCAACGGGCAGAGCAGCTAGCAGCATTGGTTCCAGCAAAACGCGCATCGCCGCCAAGCCATGGTCCAGATAAACCGCTGCGCACAACGCTTCGAAGGTGTCCGCCAAAATTGAATCCCGTCGGTGACCGCCACTTTTTAGTTCACCGCTGCCAAGAATTAAAAAATCACCTAGATTCAAATCGCGGGCAAACGCGGCAAGGGAGGCTTCATTAACTAAATTGGAACGCAACCGCGTTAAATCACCCTCGCTGGCATCCAATTGAGATTTGAACAACAGCTCTGCGCAAACCATATTAACCAGCGAGTCGCCCAAAAATTCCATACGTTCATAATTACCCTTTCCCGCGCTGCGATGGGTCAGCGCCATTTGCAGCTTGTCAGCCGTTGGAATAGATACACCGCGCTGGCTAAGCGTGCGCTCGAACTTAGCCAGCAGGAGCTCCCAGCTTTACTGTGTGACTGAATTTAACAACGAAATCAATGTTGTAGATAAATCCTGTGCGATATTCGTATGCGCATGTCAAATTTGCCCCGGCTTTGCGATCAAGAGTAAGGCAGGCCCTCTTGGGGGTTTCAACATAGCCAATATTGAAGCGACGTTCCATTGAGTTCCAAGCATTCGTGATAGTGAAATTGGCGGCATTAGGCTCATGCGCCATTTCATTCATAACCGCTTTGACAGAGTTAAATTCAGAATAGGCAGGAAATAATTGTGCTGCGATAATAAAGAAGAAACTCACTACAGCAAGAACCACTATAAATCCCATGAGCGTAATGCCGCGCTGCGCTTTTACTTTCATACTTTGCTCCTAGTTTGCGTTAACGAACTGTGGTGCCAATTCTATTCCAAGCAACGACGCCTTTGCGCTTCCAATCCCAATGCATCCAAATAAAACTTGCGCGGCCCATCAAATTTTCTTCTGGTACAAACCCCCAATCGCGGCTGTCAGAACTGCCGTCGCGGTTATCGCCCATCATTAAGTAATTTCCTGCCGGCACTGTCCACTCGCCGTTAAGTGCTGGATACGGCGTGGTTAGCGTTTGATGGGTGACGCCCATCAGGTTTTCGCTTTGCAACATTGCTTCAGTGGGTGCCTCGCTAGACGCATCGGTTATGTAGTTACCAATGGTTGTGTGAGGAATTAGTTCGCCGTTGATACGAAACTCATGGTTTTGGTAGCTAATCGTATCGCCCGGCAAGCCGACGCAGCGTTTAATGAAAGTTGCACCAACGATGGCCAAATCTTTCGCGCGTTGATCTGGTGGCATTGGGCTATCGAATTCAGGCAGTCGTGCAGGACGTCTAAAAATAACCACGTCACCGCGCTTGGGCTCACCTAAATTCAAAATCTTCTGGTTGGTCACAGGTAAGCGCAAGCCGTAAGCATATTTGTTAACGACAATAAAATCCCCAACCAGCAGCGTTGGCATCATTGAACCGCTTGGAATTTGAAAGGGTTCAAACCAGAAGGATCGCACAACTAAAACAATCATAAGCACTGGAAAAAATGCTTTGGCTTGCTCAGTCAGCCAGGACTCTTTTTCAGAAAGTTCACCTTCGCTAACCGCAGCATTTCTTTCTCGCCGGGCGCGTGCAAAAAATAATGCATCTACTAGCCAAATCAAGCCGGAAAACAGCGCTAAAACTGTGAGTATCAGAGGGAAATCAACGTTCATAATTTTTGGACCAATTGAATTGACTAACGATCTAGCTTAAGCACAGCCAGGAAGGCTTCCTGGGGAATTTCCACATTCCCAACTTGCTTCATGCGTTTTTTGCCTTCTTTTTGCTTTTCTAGCAGTTTCTTTTTGCGCGTAGCGTCGCCGCCATAGCATTTCGCCAGCACGTTTTTACGCATTGCTTTCACCGTCGAGCGCGCAATAATTTGGGCACCGATAGCTGCTTGAATCGCCACATCGAACATTTGGCGCGGCACAAGTTCACGCAATTTTTCTACCAAATCACGTCCGCGCCGATCAGCGACGCCGCGGTGCGTAATCAGGCTCAGGGCGTCAACCCGGTCACCGTTAATCAAGACGTCGACGCGTACGAACGGGCCGGCTTCAAAGCGGTTGAAGGTGTAGTCAAAACTCGCGTAACCACGCGAAACGCTTTTCAGTTTGTCGAAAAAATCCATAACAACTTCTGAAAGCGGTAGTTCGTACACCACCGCAACCTGCGTGCCTAAAAAATTCATGCTTTTTTGGCTGCCGCGTTTTTCTTCGCATAACTTGATGACCGCGCCAACATAGTCTGGCGGCACCAAAATATTCGCGGTAATAATAGGTTCGCGAATTTCCGCCACCAAGTGTCCCGCGGGTAGTTTTGCCGGGTTATCCAGCTCCACAACGCTGCCGTCGGTCAATTCAAGTTGGTAGATTACGGTAGGAGCGGTAGTAACCAAATCCAGGTCATACTCACGCTCCAAGCGTTCTTGCACAATTTCCATGTGCAGTAATCCCAAGAAGCCGATGCGAAAGCCAAACCCCATGGCTTCTGAACTTTCCGGCTCAAAGGTAATAGAGGAATCATTGAGCTTTAGTTTCTCCAAAGCTTCTCGTTGTGCTGGATAATCCTCTCCATTCACCGGGAACATGCCGGCGAACACGCGTGGTTTAATTTTTTGAAAGCCCGGTAGCGGCGCAGCGGCGGGTTTACTAGCAAGCGTCAACGTGTCGCCGACGGGCGCGCCATTTACTTCTTTGATCGACGCGCAAATAAAACCTACTTGTCCCGCGCTTAGACGATCCCGCAAAACCCTTTTAGGCGTGAACACTCCCATCTCTTCAATTTGATGCGTGCGCCCCGTCGACATGACTAGAATTTTGTCGCCCTTTTTTAGCACCCCCTGCATCACCCGAACCAGCGAAACGACACCAAGATAGTTATCAAACCACGAATCAATAATAAGTGCTTTAACTTCATCGCCAGGCGGCTGCGTTGGTGCTGGAATGCGTTTGACCAACGCTTCCAAGGCCTCTCGGATGTTGAGGCCGGTTTTCGCACTCACTTCTACTGCATCTGTGGCATCAATGCCGATAACATCCTCAATTTCTTGTCGCACCCGGTCTGGGTCTGCTGTCGGCAAATCAATTTTATTTAGTACAGGTACCACTTCCAGACCCATTTCGACTGCGGTGTAGCAGTTGGCCACGCTTTGCGCCTCGACGCCTTGCGCGGCGTCCACCACCAGCAACGCGCCTTCACAAGCTGACAAAGAGCGACTAACTTCGTAGGAAAAATCCACGTGCCCAGGCGTGTCGATAAAATTCAAATGATAGGTTTCACCATCCAACGCCACATAATCCAGGGACACACTTTGCGCTTTAATAGTAATGCCGCGCTCGCGCTCGATGTCCATATTGTCAAGCACTTGCTCACTCATTTCCCGATTGGTTAAACCGCCACAAAATTGGATAAAGCGATCAGATAACGTCGATTTCCCATGATCAACGTGCGCAATAATGGAAAAATTTCGTATGTTTTTCATTAAACCTTTTTCTATTTAGCCAATTTCCGGCGCAAAGCGAACGCCTGGCTGGCAGAAAGCATGAGCCCGTGTGCGTCAACTCAAAAGGCCTTAGTGGGCCTGAATAACCGCGGAGTGTAGCCCGGAACGTTTGAATCAAACAGCCAAGAGAGCAAATCGTGACGGTTGAGGTTTAAGATTTCCAACTTCGCTGCAAATTACCGTTGAATAGCGTCTACACCACTCAAAAAACGATCAAGTGTGGCCTGCGGTACGTCGCCTACGGCCACCAAATCAACATTGCCATTTCTGCGTACGACAAAACCGGTGCTCCCGCGTCGAGTATAGCCAGCGGCCGGAAGTGCACCCAAAGACTGGACGAATACGCTCACCCGCGCTAGCCCATCGCTATAAATTTGTTGTACGTGCGTCGTGTCGTTAAAAACCGAGGTCAAAATGAAGCCTGTCGGAACATTGCGTACATAAAACATCGAGTGCGAAGAAATTTCAGGGGTTTGCATCTTTCCCGCATAATCTGCGGGAGAATCAGGGCCAGAATCCATGGCTGAAAATTCGATGTTTTTTACCTGGATGCGCTCAATAAGCTCATTTTTCCGATAAATTTCTGTTTTTAGCGGCACCCCCGTTTGTTCGTCTAACCAAAGCACCCGCGTATAGCGCCACCCGTCCCGCGGGATTAATCTTAGTTGTTGAATGCGCCGATCAGCAAGCGTCTTGTTTTCGGCAATCTCTTCCCACTGAGCTTGATAATTATTTAGCAACGCCGAGATTGCTTTAGTTTGATCAGAAATAGCGAACTGCGCTCCGGGCACCGAAGGCGATGAAGTAAGCAGGCCATTTCTTACTTCGAGAACACGGGTAGCATTGGGCGACACGCCGACGTTAGTCACGCTGTCAACATTATTGGGCCCAAACACAACCTCAGCCCGGTAACTTATCGGTTTAGGCGATACAAAGCGCTGCAACAACGTCTTGCGGTTGGCCGACGCGCCTACGGATTGAGCCATTAGCGCGTGCGGAAAGATGCAAAAAGCAGTCAGCACAAAAAAAAATGCTCGCTTCATCGCGGTGCCAAACCCATTTCTGTCGTGTCGCTAGCCGCAACATTTTGCAAATACACTGCATCCGAAATGGGCGAAATGGGCGAACGCTGTACGTGCTCTAGTAAAAATGCGTCCATTGATTGCGCGAGTAAGGCATTGTTTTGATCCGAACTAGAGCCGACTTCGCCGCCAATATGTCCCGATACCGTGCGCATACTAACCACTGGACTCGCCATGGTCAGGGGCGCTGCCGTTTGCGCTACGGCGGGTGGCTCTAGAGCAGTCAAAGATCGCTGTGGTAACAGTAATGCAGCCCAAGCAACCGCCGCGGCAATCGCAATGCCGGCGCCAAAGCGGCTCAACTTCTGCCGATTGAATCGGGGTTTT
>JAYTAO010000470.1:0-3033 GCA_043737435.1 Rhodanobacteraceae bacterium
GGGCTACATCGATTTGTGCAGCGTACCGCTACCAGTACGGGCGCAAACTCTGGCAAAGTAGTTTCTAAGCCAACAAGCGGCGTTGGCGAATCGTGCAAAGCTCCTAAATCGCAAGCAAATTCTGGCCTCCTTCTCAGATTTCTGATAGTTTCGGTTTTTATCGCACAAAATAGCCAAAGTTTAGGCTGTTGGGGAATTGCTACGAATGTTTTGGATTTGGTTCGAAGATTTTGGAACACGGTTTTTTGCAGATTGGTTTAGCGTCTTCAAAATCGCGGGGCTGATGACTCTGATTGGTTTTTTCCTGGAACAAATAAAGCCTGTGGGGAAACGACTGCCTATCGCAGCTATGCTTTTTAACCTCGCTTACGTGGCATTTTCGTTCGCTGTATTAGTGACGTTGGTGCCCTGGCTGCAGCAATGCACCAGCTCAATCGTGCAGCGCTGGGGCGGCTTGGTGCACCTGAGTTTTCCGGACGGGCTGTTTGGCAGCATTCTTAGCGTCGGTCTATTTCTACTGATTTATGATTTCTTTTATTACTGGTGGCACCGTGCTCAGCATGCGACGCCTTGGCTTTGGGTAGTACACGAGTTGCATCACGCCGAGCGCCATTTCAACGTTACGACCAGTGCGCGGCACCATTGGTTGGAAGAATCGATGCGCCTGTTTGCGGTGTTGCTGCCGATGGGTTTGCTGTTTCGCCTAGACGGGCCGAGCATGGGTGCAGTGTTTACGTTCGCGATGTTTTTCGGCTATTTCATCCATCTAAACCTAGCGATTGAGCTTGGGATATTCACCGGTGTATTCGGCGGGCCGCAATATCACCGCTTGCATCATTCCATCGAAAGTCAGCATCACGATCATAATTTTGCTGCGCTGTTTCCAATGTGGGATCGTTTATTTGGCACGCAGCGCCTGCCGATGCCAGGTGAATGGCCCGAAACTGGACTTGCCGAATGTCCTAGTGCAAATTCCTGGCGGCACGCATTATTTGGACCTTTTATTGCCTGGGGCAGGGCAATTCGCCTACTTTTGAATGCGCCTGCTAAAAAGTGGCGAATGCCCTTGTAATGAAGTTGGCTGCAGCGCGAATGATCAAAATTCGCGTTGAGTTTGTAATCCAACTCCAAATGAGCCGCTTGAGCGGTTTCGACATTGCTGGAATTATTTTTGATAGGGTTCATGCGTTGAGTTACGCGAAACGCGCAAACCCAAGCGATTGACACAGCCCGGTAAAATACCTCGTGCTAAGCTTTCGGCTTTAATCTATTGCCGATTTGACTATGAAAAGCAAAGCCATTCCTACTTTTTTAAGTGTAATCACCGCACTTTTGCTCAATGCTTGTGCCACCTCTGCTGTAGAAATAAAGCCCGCTGCGCCGGTCGCAGTCGTTACGACGAATCAGCCCGAGATCGCTGCGTTAGCACCATCAGATAACTTAAACGCGGTGCTTTGGCAGCAAACCGCCGCGGAATATCACGCCAATACCTTGCAAAGTTATAAGCAAGCGCAAATCGCCTTGGAATTGCTGCTAAAGCAGCCAACGATGACGGCGGCAGTAGAACAAACCGGTAACTTCAGCGGCCTGCCGCCCGCGGTTATTGTTGACGTTGACGAAACCATGTTGGATAACTCGGCGTTTCAAGCGCGGCTAGTGAAATCCAACGCGGTGTTTGCAGAATCTGATTGGACCGCGTGGTGTAACGAGCATGCCGCGCTGCCCGTTCCTGGGGCGCGCGAGTTTTCCAATTTCGCCAATTCGCGCGGCGTGCGCGTCATATATTTGAGTAATCGTGATGTCAGTCTGACCGAGATTACGCGGCAAAACTTGGCGGAGCTGGGGTTTTCTGACAGCACGAACACCGCGACTTTTTTATTCCGCGATAAAGCCCATGAAATGGACACTAAGGGCCAGCGCCGGGCTTTTGCCGCGCAAAAATATCGCATCGTGATGTTGATTGGCGACAATCTGGGTGACTTTAATGAAGGCTACAAAGCCACTATTGCGGCGCGGCGCACGCTGGTCACCGATTTTTCTGACTATTGGGGCAGCCGTTGGATCATGATTGCGAATCCGACCTATGGCTCGTGGGAGCAAACCCTGTACGGTTTTGACAATACTCTGTCACCCGAGCTAATTCGGCAAAAGAAATTAGAGACGCTGCGCCTGCAGCTGAAATAATTTCCGCGCCCGGTTTGCGAAGTTTTTTTAAACCTAATTAACGAAGCAAGGAATTTCAGTGGCAAAAATTGTCGTCCACTCTGAGCACGCCCCGCAGGCCATCGGGACTTACAGCCAAGCAATCAAAGTCGGCCGCACGGTCTATCTGTCCGGCCAGGTTCCGCTTAATCCGGCTACTCAATTACTGATCAGTAATGATTTCGAAGCGGAAGTGCGGCAAGTTTTTGAAAACTTGAAAGCGGTCGCCACCGCAGCGGGCGGGTCGCTCGCCGATTTGGTGCGAATTGGCGTCTACCTAACCGACTTGGCACATTTTCCCAAGCTCAACGAAGTCATGAGTGAATATGTGCCGCAGCCCTACCCAGCGCGCTCAACGATTCAAGTTTCGGGATTGCCGCGCGGCGCGCGGGTTGAGGTGGATGGTGTGCTGGTGATTATGTAATGTGGGTTGGAACCGCGTATTCAACAATTAGATGACAGCGCGCGCCGCATCAAAATCGCCTTTGGCGCCTTCAGTTGCAGGCGCGGTGCTGCCCGCTGCAGAGCGCCCGGTACAATTTTTACCAGGTGTGGGGCCCAAGTTGGCCGCGCTGCTAGCCGACAAACTTGGCTTAAGTGTTTTAAGTGATCTCTGGTTTCATCTGCCCTTGCACTATGAAGACCGCACCCGTCTAACGCCCATCGGTGCGGCACATTCTGGTGCGGCGTGCGTGTTTGAAGGCGTCATCGAACACGCGGAAGTTAGCTTTCGCGGCCGCCGCACGCTGCTGGCAGAATTACGCGATGGCACCGGTAGAATCCGCTTGCGATTTTTCTATTTCCAAATGGCGCAAGTAGACAAGCTTAACG
>JAYTAO010000471.1:0-3029 GCA_043737435.1 Rhodanobacteraceae bacterium
ATTGCCGGTACATTTTCCGTTAAACGCAGGCGGCGGCTCGCACCTTTCCCCTGATCGTCACGAAATTCCACTGCTACATCGTGGGTTTTTGCCATGGTAGTACTTCCTTGTTTTAAGCCTAAACTTCATGTTGAGGCTTGGGTGAAGGCGGCGCCGCGACCAGCGCTGCCAGGGTTGTTCTGCTTTTTTAGCAGAACGATGAAAACTTTAAAGCTTAAAAATTGTCCGCAAGCAATCTGCCAAAGACCGCGAATTGCGAAGTTACTAAACTAGTCTAGAAACAACGAGCTAACTGATTCCCCGCCCGCAATGCGGCGGATGGTTTCGGCCAAAATATCAGAAATGGTAATCACGCGAATTTTGCGACAGGCCATGGCATCGGCACGTAGTGGGATCGTGTCGGTAACCACCAGCTCGTCAATAAAGCTTTTTTCAATATTTGAGACGGCTGAACCCGATAGCACCGGATGCACGCTGTAGGCCACAACCCGCGCCGCGCCGCGATTTTTTAATGCTGCTGCAGCTGCACAAAGGGTGCCAGCGGTGTCGACGATGTCGTCGAAAAGCACGCACGTCTTACCTTCGACTTCACCGATGATATTCATCACCACCGATTCATTTGCGCGTGGACGGCGTTTATCAATGATCGCCAAATCGGCGTCGTCCAAACGTTTTGCAATGGCGCGTGCCCTTACAACGCCGCCGACATCCGGGGACACGACAATTAAATTTTTGGTGTCGTGATGGCGCCAAAGGTCCGCCAACACAATCGGTGAGGCGTAAATATTATCCAGCGGCTTATCAAAAAAGCCCTGAATTTGATCAGCATGTAGCTCGACGGTGACCACGCGATCCGTGCCGACAGACTCAATCATTTTAGCTGCGACTTTGGCGGTAATCGGTACGCGGGCATTGCGTGGCCTGCGATCTTGCCGGGCATAGCCGAAGTAGGGCACCACGGCGGTCACATTGGCGGCGGACGCGCGCTTAAGCGCATCAATCATCACCAATAGTTCCATCAAATTATCAGCGCTCGGTGCGCAGGTCGGTTGGATCACGAAAACACGCTGGCCGCGCACGTGTTCTAATATTTCGACCGACACTTCGCCGTCACTAAAACGCCCGACATGCGCGCGGCCTAAGGGCACGTTCAAGGTATGTGCAATGCTTTGTGCTAGGCGCAAATTGGCGTTACCAGCGAAAAGCATTAGACCGTCGGGGAGAATGTTCGGCTCTGCCATGACGAAACTCCTTGCGGCATGAATTGCGGTGCGCGTATGCGGCGCCATTTAGACAAACGGCGCTGATTGCTTCAGCGCCGTCGATAATGCTTATTTTATAAAGTGGCAGGGATACAAGGACTCGAACCTAGGAATGCCAGAATCAAAATCTGGTGCCTTACCAACTTGGCGATATCCCTACCGAAGACGACGCCGAAATCGGCCTCATCTGAGCCGCGAATTGTGTGGACTGAAGTGGTGCTTGTCAATTCAATAGTGCTTTGCTCGCTGCTGATCTGGGCACTCTGGTTGGCGATGGTTTAGGTTGGGTTTGGACTGACCCAGGCAATCCGAGATCGCTTGATTCACGCAAGATTGATGTTAGTGATGATTCCGCCCGGCTGGCGGCGGCATCACTACGCTAGTCGCGACTTGGCTGCTGCGCAATATTTAACAATCAAAATGACGCGTTCCGATTGCATCAGCGACGCTCGGGGATCCATCGAAAGCGGAAATCAGTGGGTAACTCCAAGGAATTTTGGTGAACGTCTGACGAAATTTGGGTAAATATTTTTGCAATAGATCGTCGTTTTTTTGCAAGACCACAACATTGCAGCGGACTAATGTATTAGCACAGCAACGCACCGCTGTCGCTAATTTGTTTCCTAACTTTCACAATGCAACGCTTGGAGCTTGAACATGATTCGTCAGTCTATCGCAGCAATGGTTTTGGGTTGTTTCGCAGTTTCCGCTTATGCGCAATTGGAGGTGCGCTTGGCGCCAGCAAGGGAAAAGCAGGTGCCTACCGCTAGCACCGTTGTTGAATTTACGCTGGTCAATAATTCTGAGCACCCGGTCGCCGTGCTCAAGGCGCAAACCCCATTTTTCGGAGTGCAGGGCGACTTATTCAGTATCGAATTCAAAGGCCAAGCGGCGCCCTATCGCGGCATGCTAGTCAAACGTGGCCAGCCAGCGGCGGATGATTATTTCACCCTGGCGCCACACGAAGTGAAGAGCACGACCTTGGATCTATCAGCCAGCTATGCCTTCAATGTGGACGGAGTTTATAGCGCCCGTTATGCGCAAGCCCTGAGCGGCGCCATAGATTTAAGCACCAGAGGCGAAGTCGCCAAAAGCAAATCCAGGGCAGACGTGGTGTTTTTGGATGTTTCCGGGACGATCCCTGAAGTCTTGGTACAGCCAATCAACGCCAAGGCGTTGGCACTGCAATTCACCAATTGCTCAACCAGTGAAAAAACCGCACTCAATACGGCCTTTACTAGTGCTCGGATTTACGCTGACACCGCAAAGAACTATTTTGCCGCGAACACCAAAACCACGCGCTATAAAACTTGGTTTGGCTTGACCACCGACGCGCAGCGCTATGACCGCGTGAAAACGCACTACAACAATATTTTCAGCGCCCTCAACACCAAGCAAATTGTGTTTGAATGCGGCAGCGCGCAGTGCCCAAGCAGCAGCACCTTTGCCTTCGTGTATTCCAATTCACCGTATCGCATTTACGCCTGCAACGCCTTTTGGAATGCCGCAAACACGGGCACCGACAGCCGCGCAGGCACCATCGTGCACGAAACTTCGCATTTCACTGTGGTTGCCGCGACCAACGATTTCGCTTACGGGCAAACTGCCGCAAAAGCGCTAGCGATCAATGATCCGAACAAGGCAGCAGGCAACGCCGACAGCCATGAATATTTTGCGGAAAACACACCTAGCCAGAATTAAAAGTTCGGGAACCAACTCGCATAGGATGGGTGAACCGCGACGCTGCAACGAAGTGTGGTCGAAAGA
>JAYTAO010000472.1:0-3023 GCA_043737435.1 Rhodanobacteraceae bacterium
TGCAGCGCGCCTATCAGGGCGCCATCGCACGTGCCCAGATCGGCAAGCCGGGCGGTGTGCACACGCTGCGCCATTGCTTTGCTACGCACTTGCTGGAGGGTGGCGTCGACTTACACACGATTCAGCGGCTCTTGGGCCATCGGCAAATGGGCACGACGTGCCGCTATTTGCATTTGATCTCGCCACAGTTCATCCGGCCTGCGGGTGGCAATCCACTGGATTTGCTGGCCGATTTGCCACGCGTGAATGCAGGCATGCCCTAACGGCAATTCGCCCCGGCGAATCCGTTCATTAGTTAGGTTGCTGTCGAGTTCGCAATGCGTGTATCGCCGCTCAAACAGACACAAAGCGCTAAAACAAGCGTGGCCGAGGTGCTGCGGCGATTTGGTGCGGACTATTTGGCAGCGCAGGCGCTCTCCACCGCGCAAGCCAAAGCGTGGCGCGCGATTGTGGCGTGTCGTACCGCCGCGTTGGGCGGGCACCAGCTTGCCTGTGATCAGTGCGGGCATCAACGCGTGATGTTTCATTCCTGCCGCAATCGGCATTGCCCGCAGTGCGGCATGCGCGCCCGGGATCAGTGGCTAAACGCGCGCTTGGCAGAAGTGTTGCCGGTGCCGTATGCGCATCTGGTATTTACTTTGCCGCATGCCCTAAACCCGCTGTACGGCGCGCATCCGCATTGGGTGATCGACACGCTGTTCGCCAGTGTCGCAGCCACATTGACGGAGTTTGCGGCAAACCCGCGCTGGCTGGGCGGCATGCCTGCATTCACGGCGGTGCTGCATACCTGGACGCAGGATTTGCAACGCCATGTGCACCTGCATGTGGTGATGGCCTGCGGCGCTTTGGATGCGGGCGGCGAGTGGCAATTGCCGAAGCGCAAGCCGACGTTCTTGTTCCCAGTCACCGCGCTATCGCCGGTGTTTCGCGGCAAGTTCATGGCGGCGCTGGTGGACGCACGTGCGCAATCTGCCTTGCCGCGCGATCCCCAAGGCAAGCGCGAACTGGACTGGCAGCAGCGTCAACAAAAGCTGTATCAACACGCTTGGGTGGTGTACGCAAAAACCCCACTGGGCGGGCCGGCGGAGGTGTTGTCGTATCTATCGCGCTACACGCACCGCACCGCGATCTCGAATGAGCGCTTGGTGCGGGTGGACGCTCAAAACGTGTGGATAAAAGTGCGTGACCGCACGCCGCCGGGGCAAAAGGCTCAGGCCCGTCAACACCGCGGCAAGCGCGTCATCAAGATCGAGGGAGTGGAGTTTATTCGACGCTTTCTGTTGCATGTTTTACCGAAAGGCATCAAACGCGTACGCCACTATGGCGTGCTATCACCGGCGCGGAAACGAACGACATTGGCGCGTGCGCGCTTGGCGCTGAAGATGCCAGTGCCCAACCCAGAAGCCGTGGAATGTGCCCAGGCATTTATGCAGCGCGTGGCACACATCGACATCATGCAATGCCCGTGTTGTGCGCCTGGGCGCATGCAAATCGTCGCGGTGATGCTTGGGCTAAAACGTTTGCCTGATCCGTGCCAATCACCGGCCATCATCGCCGCCGCACGCGGCCCACCGGACGCGCTGGTGGGTGCCCCATGACGCGCCAAGAAGCACGCAATCAAGCTGCAAACCAGACGCCCAAAGTGGCGTGCAAGCCTACTGCGGGCGACACCACCAAAAGCGGCGAAAACCGTGCCCGAGCAGCGCAACGACCGAGCATGAAATCGTCTGATTGGACGCGAATCACGGCGAAGCGCACCGAACAGCGCACAATACGCACCGCAAACTATCGCTTTGAAGCCTGCCCAAGCTTACAATACCCATAGCGAAGACCTCGCGGGCGGTTCAGTCCAACAGGGTTTATCTATCGCGACAAACACCGCGCCAAGAGCATGCTTGGCTGGCGCGACAGATAAACGCTAATTGTTATGTGTTGCAAGGTGTCCCCATGGATTGATGACGGTGAGGCCCGCCGCCAGGAACGGGGCAACGTCCCGCGTTGCGACCGTTAATGCGTGGGCGTACGCCGTTGCTGCGATGTAGCCATCCGCTTTGCAAATTGCTTTGCCTTCGGTCTTTGCGCGCGCCATCAGCTCCGAGTAGGCTTTTGAGGCGTCCAGGTCGAATGGCAGCACGCGACCCTTGAAGGCCTGCAAAACATCCCGCTCCAAACGATCTTGATAAATCGAACGTCGCTTACCTGCTGGCATGATTGCCAGGCCATAACGCAGTTCGGCGACAGTGATCGCCGATAGGCAAAGCGTTTCGACCGTCTGCGCGTCGATCCAGGCTAAAACCGACGGGGCAGGCGCGAGCTTCCACAGCTCAGAGATCACGTTGGTATCGATGAGGATCAATCAAACCTCATTGGCTCAGCAGGCGTCTTGTCCCGAAGCTGGTTGAAATATTCAGCCTCGGCGTCGGTCAGCCCGCCGGCCTCACGGGCGATGTCAGCCAATAATGACCCGAGTTTAATGCGCCCGGCGGGCTGGATAGCAGTTTCGAGTATGGCGCGAATCTCGGCCTCAGCACTGCGCCCATGCGAGGCAGCGCGCACGCGCAGAGCCCGATGCACTTCTGGCGTGACGTTTCTGATGGTTATTGTAGGCATGACATCACTGTCTCAATTCGATGGTATTGCCATCATAACAAAAAACTGCTGGCGCTATCGGTGCCTTGCCTGAATTACGCCGCCAGAAAGCCACGATAAAATATGTTATCGAACCTTTCAGTTTTGACGCCGCTTGCGCCTGCATCGCACACACGGCGGCTACGGCGTCAGGGTTATCGATGCGTGGGAAATCTTAAGTCGATTGCTAAATCACTTCTGCCCGTCACGATTCCGCGAAGTACCCTCACAAAAGGTTTTGACTCTTGGAAACCGTATTTTATAGGCGCATTCAAGAATTTTTAGTGACTTGCTCCGATTCATTGCCAACTGGTCAAGTTCGCCAGTAGACTCTCACATGGCAAAAAAACTATCAAATTCAAATAAATTCCAGTTTTCCGGGCATGAAACGTTTC
>JAYTAO010000473.1:0-7468 GCA_043737435.1 Rhodanobacteraceae bacterium
CGCACTAAAAGCACTAGCCCGTCCAAGTCAAAGCCATAGGCTTGTAAATTGGCCGAAGTCACCAATATGTTTTCGGCCCCAAGCGCCTTAATGATTTTGTTGGGTACTTTGATAGATACTTCACGTTCCATGATTACTTCCTTTTTAACGTTGGTTGTGGATCGGTGCCAGCGTGTTAGATACGCTGGCACCAACTCTTTCAGTTTGGCGCGAGAGCCCGCGCGCCACGGGTAAAACTCTAGGCCACCCGCCCGAACTTGCCCGCAATCACATTACCGCCGGTGCGCAAGGTGTCGAGGTAATCGGCCCATACTTGCATCATCTTGACGCGCTCTAACCAATGCTGTGAGCGGTCATAGGCGGCCCGTACTTTGTTGGCTTCGCGGTGCGCTAGTTGGCGTTCGATTACATCAGGCGCAAACAGATTCATCTCATTTAGGCGCGTGCTTGCCATCGCCCGGAAACCGTGTGCGGTCATCTCGGTGGCGGTAAACCCTAGGCGTCGCAGTGCGGCATTCAAGGTGTTTTCGCTGATCGCGCGTTCGTACACACGCACGCCAGGAAAGAGCAAAGCGCCGCTGCCTGTGACTGGCTTTAGCTCTGACAAGATCGCCAGCGCTTGGCGGCTTAGTGGTACGTCATGCGGTGCGCGCATTTTCATGCGCTTGGCATCAATGCGCCATAAAGCTGCGTCAAAGTCGAACTCTGACCATTGCGCATTGCGGAGTTCGCCCGGGCGCACGAACACCAGCGGTGCCAGCCTGAGCGCTATCTGGGTAACGAAGTGCCCTTCAAAGCCATCAATTGCACGCAGTAGCGCCCCAATCTTTGCCGGTTCAGTAATTGCCGCCCGGTTGGTCGTGATCGCCGCCGTAAGTGCGCCGCGTAAGTCTGCCGCCGGGTTGCGCGTGATGTAACCGCAGGCGATGGCATAGCGAAAAATCATGCTGAAGTATTGCGAAAGCCGGTGCGCCGTCACCAACACGCCGCGTGCCTCCAAGGTGCGCAAGATCGCCAGCATATCGGGCGCTTCCAAACTTTCCACGGCACGCGCGCCAATGGCCGGGTATGCGAACGAATCCAGCATCCAGCGGGTTTTCTTCATCGTGGCATTCGTGAGCTTGGCCTCTTGTTTGCTCAGCCAATCCAACGCCACCGCCTGAAAGGTGCGTTCGGTGCGGGTGACTTCGATCACTTCAGCGGCAATCACGGCGGCCTTTGCCTCTTTGCGGATGGCGCTCGGATCAATGCCGCTTGCCAGCGATGCGCGCGCGGTTTCAGCTGCCCTGCGAGCGTCGGCTAGGCTTAGCTCTGGATATACACCAAGGGCTAGCAGTTTTTGCAGGCTGCCAAAGCGATACGCCATGCGCCAGTAACAAGCACCGTTTGGTTTAACCAATAAATAAAGCCCTTGGCCGTCTGCCAATTTGAAAGGCTTCGCGCCGGGCTTGGCTTTGGCCTTGATCGTGACCGGCGTCAATTTCTGAGTGACTTTCGCCATTGTTGGTACCTATTTTGTTGGTATCGGCAAAATCGCCGTGATACCAACAAATATACCCACATCTTTGCTCGGATACCATCAAATCAGCTTGTACGCTATTGGACACTAAACCCATAAAAAAACCCGCTGCTATGCGGGTTTGTGGACTTAACTGGACGTTGTTGAATTGGTATTTGGTGCCCCGAGCAGGAATCGAACCTGTGGCCTTCCCCTTAGGAGGGGGACGCTCTATCCACTGAGCTACCGGGGCTGTTTGCGGAGTGTACGAGAAAGCGCTTTAAAGTGGCTTTTTCATCCCGATCCATTGCTTAATTAAAGCGGAACTCGGCGACGATCGACAGCGCTGGAAATTCCACGTCTAGTGTCTGACTGGCGGCTGTAACGGAACCAGTAAAAATTTGCTCGGCTTGGTAACGCGAATAGTTTACTGCCATGCTGAAGTCTTCAGTCATGTCATAGCCTGCGCCAAGGCTGAAAAACGGCCGTGAGCCGTTGGCGGTGAACGGGCGTGTCGCGGTGCCAAAAATCTCCTTGCCCTTGACATCGAAATTGGCTATCCCAAAGCGGCCCTCAAGGTAAAAACCCTGTGCGACATCTGGGTGAAAATGGGTGCGGCCACTCAATGCAACCGTCAACGCATCGGCGTTCAATTCGGTCGGTACCCCAACGGTGCCGGCGAACGATCCTAAGTCACGAAATCCCAGCTCCGCACCAAAATTTTCAGTAAAACGCCAACCGATGTCTACGCCGACGAGGCTGCTGGAATCGTTGATATTTCGCTCGTCAACATCAGTGCGGCCGACTTCGCCACGCACGTAAAGCCCTTCACGAGCTTGGGCCGCTGCAGTGACGAAAGTGAGCGCAATAGCAAAGGCAAGCGCTGCTCTGGAAGTTTGAGTAAATCCAAGGGTGGAAACTGCTTTCATCAGATGTCCTTATAAATAAATGCTGGAAACAAATTGGCGGTCATTGCCGAATCAGTAGCTTACACAGCCTTCCGGCTCTGTTCGGTTTTGTGCCTAGATAGTAACTTAACTATGCCCCGAGCCTAATAAAAGCAAGAAGTTCCGCTAATCTTGTTGCTGAAGCAGATTTGCTAATTTGCTTGCGTCTGCGCTTAGCTCAGCGGAAAAGCCTCGCTCCCCCAACGCCAATACTCGAAATTGAAATTCGAAGTCACCGGCAGTGAATTCAAAGCTCGTGCGTCTCGCTCCGCTTTTGAGCGTTTCGCGCTGCTGTGCTGGGATGTTTAGCTCGAAAAGCCGAGCTTGCAGCAGCTCTGGATGTTTGCAAATGCATTCCAACTGGATACTGCTTCCTGCAGGCGCACTGCCATCTACCACGCCACCGACAGCGCGAGGTTGGAACTGCTCAAAAAACGCCATTGCCTCCAACGCCGCGCTGCGCATTGAGGCAATCCTGCTGGCCCGATCAGAGTCGAATAGCTGCAAACGAGCTAACAGCGCCTGCCGCACTTGTTCCGGTTTGGGACAGCGCGTGGGCATGAAACTTAGGCGTTTTGAGGCGCGCTGCAAGGCATCGCATGCATCAACAATTTGTTCTTGTTGCATGATGACGGCAGCGCACTCGATCAACGCAGCATTTTGATCGTTAGTCATTCGTCAAAGCCACAAGTTAAAACAACTCATATGGATCGCTCTCACTTTGAGTACTGGTGGCGCCGAGTGAACTGCCGAGCTTGGTTAAGTCTTCCGTTCGAAAGACTTCCATGATGCCGGCGGGATCGCCAGCGCTGGTGAGCAGGCCATTGTTCCCGTTGATGCGCGCAGTGGTAACGCCGGTCGGTTGCTCGAGGATTTCTTCAGGTTTTCCTTCAAGCGCGGCGCGCATGAAATCCATCCACATCGGCAGTGCAGCTTTGCCACCAAATTCGCCTTCACCCAATGAGCTAAAATCATCGAATCCTACCCACGCGCTTGCCACCATATGCGCGCTAAAGCCGGAAAACCAAGCATCGCGGTGGTCATTGGTGGTGCCGGTTTTTCCGGCCAAGTCATTACGACCAAGCGCCATTGCTTTCATGCCCGTACCGCGTTTGATCACGTCACGCATCATGGTGGTGATGATGTAGGCGTTGCGCTCATCAATGGCGCGTGGCGCTAACACAATGCCGCTTGCGACCTTAATTGGTTGCGTTTCGCTCGGTGCAAGTTCGCCGCTATCCGTTTGCGGCTCGCTTTGAGCAACTGAAGTTTGCTCAGCTACCGCACGTGCAAGATCTTGGCGGTTCAGCTCTACTTCCAAGCGTTCCGGGCATAGTCTGCAGGCCCTAGGAGCGTTAGCGTCAAAGATAATCTTGCCAGTATTGTCTTCGATTTGCGAAATTAAGTGGGGCGTTACGAGAAACCCAGAGTTTGCAAAAACCGCGTAGCCACGCGACATCGCAATGGGTGGTGCGGAGCTGGTACCCAAGGCCATAGAAAGATTTTCTGGTAGCGACTGCGCGGAAAAGCCAAATTTTTGGATGTAGCGCCGCGCGTACTTAACGCCGATCGCGTCCAACAGCCGCACGGATACCAAATTGCGCGATGTCACCATCGCTTCGCGCATACGAGTAGGGCCGCCAAACTTTTCATCAGAGTTCTGTGGATTCCACACTTTGCCTACAGACGCATCTTCAAACACCAAAGGCGCATCATTAATGATTGATGCGGTAGTGAAACCTTTTTCCAGCGCTGCAGAGTAGACAAAAGGTTTAAAACTAGAACCAGGCTGACGCAAGCTTTGCGTCGCGCGGTTGAATTTACTCAAGCCAAAAGAGTAGCCGCCGATCAGCGCGCGAATGCCGCCGTTTTCAGGATCCATAGCTGTAAAAGCACCTTGGACTAAAGGGATCTGTGCAAGCTGCCATTCGCCCTCAACGGTACGCGATACCCTCACGATATCCCCAGGTTGCACCAGTTCAACGAAACTCTTAGGTTCCGCACCGACATAGCCTTCGGATTTATATCGCCGGGCCCATTTAGCACTCGCAAATGGCACGGTGACATCCTGCCCGTCGTTCAGATGCAGCGTCAATTCTTTCGCGCTCACGTTAGTGGCTACGCCAGCGGTGAGCCCGTTTACCGTCCAATAAGGCTCCAATGCACGGTCAAGTTCTGCAGGGGAGGTTAGTAACGTGGGTTCGATTTTGGCTTCCGCACCGCGCCAGCCATGCCGACGATCATAGCTCTCGAGCGCACTAGACACTGCGGCCGACGCGGCGTTTTGCAGTAAGGCCTCAACCGTGGTGATTACCCGGTAGCCTCCCGTTTGCGCTTTTTCTGAGCCAAGAATTTTTTCCACTTCTAGGCGCGCCATTTCCGCAATGTAAGGTGCGTCTAACTCAACAGGAGGGCTATGAAGCGTGGCCAAGTCAGGCTCAGCCAAAGCCGCTTTCAGTTGCTCAGCATTTAAATAGCGCTCCTCAAACATTCGTTGCAGCACATAATTTCGTCGTTCCACGGCCGCTTTTGGGTTGTGAATTGGATTGAGTTCACTCGGGGCTTTCGGTAACGCGGCCAACATAGCGCACTCCGAAATATCGAGCTGGTCTAACGTTTTGCCATAATAGACTTCGGCCGCTGCAGCCACGCCATACGCACGCTGGCCCAGAAAAATTTTGTTGAGATAAAGCTCCAAAATTTCATCTTTGCTCATTGAACGCTCTAAGCGTATCGCGGTGAAAATTTCTATTATTTTGCGTTTGAACGTTTTTTCGTTACTCAAGTACAAACCGCGCGCTAATTGTTGGGTGATAGTGCTGCCGCCTACACCTTTTTCCCCGGTCGTCACTATTTCCCAAAGCGCGCGGGCAATGCCCTTGGGATCAATCCCGTAATGAGAGTAAAAACTACCATCCTCTACCGCAATAAAAGCTTGACGCAAGCTCAGCGGGATGCGCGATATCGGCATAGGATTGCGCCGAGTTTCACCGAAGCTTGCAATAAGCAAACCTTCAGCGGAAACGATTTTTAACGGTACCTGCAATTCGATGTGTCTGGCGCTGGCAACGTCCGGCAGTTCTTTGGCGACATACCAATAAACACCCGCTACACCTAACACTGCGACGATCACGCCCCCAAGCGTCAAATATAAAAATATTTTCAACAATTTTTTGAGCTTTGGCATGACTGCATTTTCTGTTCAGAAGCGGTAAGTATAGGCAACAAGACTGAATAGACCTGTGGCAGCACGCGGGCAAACGTTGGTGCCAACAATTACGCCCGAAATAGGCTAACTAAGATTGAAGTGCTGGCTTAATTTTGCGCTACAAGTTATTGATATTATTGAGTTATCCAGAGTTGCCTTGGGCTTCAATGTTAGACAATATCAGCAGCCAACGTAAAAGATATTGTGTGCACAAAATCATAACAATCGTTAAGTTGATCATCGTCGCAAAATCGAAGATTGCCTCTCAATGGGCAGTAGCGCGCGAAATATTGCTACAAGTTCTTTTTGCATATCAATGGCATGGCGCACACTCTTTGAGTAAATTCTTAGTTGCCAGCGACGCAACTTTGGTATTTAATGCGCTTAATCAGGTTTAGCTCGTAAATGTGCGCCACGAGAGGGAAAGTTTGTGGGATTGTTTACTCCAAAAGCACCACCGCTAGTCGGGCTGGATATTAGCTCCACCGCCGTCAAGCTATTACAACTCTCCCAGTCGGGTGGGCGATACCGTATTGAACATTACGCAGTGGAACCGTTGCCGCCGAACGCGGTCGTGGAAAAAAACATTGTCGAGGTCGAGGCGGTCGGCGAAGCAATTCGTCGTGCCGTTCAGAGGTCAGGCATCAAAACAAGGTTTGCCGCTGCCGCGGTTGCCGGTTCCGCCATCATTACTAAAGTTTTGCCCATGCAGGCAGATTTGAGTGAGGACGAATTGGAAGGGCAGATTCAAGCGGAAGCCAATCAATATATCCCGTACCCCCTTGAAGAAGTCAGCATGGACTTCGAAGTGCTAGGTCCGGTGAAAGACAATCCGGAGATGGTGAATGTCTTACTCGCCGCTTCAAGAACCGAAAACGTGGAAATGCGCTCAGCCGCGCTGAGCCTAGGTGGCTTGACAGCGAAAGTGATAGATGTTGAAGCATTTGCCATGGAAAATGCGTTTCGCCTAATCGCCGATCAACTTCCAGGCGGCCGCGACGGTCTGGTCGCGATTGTGGATATTGGCGCGACCATGACCACACTTAACGTTCTGAAAAACCAACGCAGTATCTACACTAGAGAGCAGGTTTTCGGTGGTAAGCAACTTACTGATGAAGTCATGCGTCGTTATGGACTGTCTTATGAAGAAGCCGGGCTAGCGAAGCGTCAAGGTGGCTTGCCCGAAAGCTACGAAATAGAAGTGCTTGAACCGTTTAAGGAAGCAATGGCGCAACAAGTTAGCCGGCTGTTGCAATTCTTCTTTGCTGGTAGCGAACACAATCGCGTGGATCAAATCGTTTTAGCTGGTGGCTGCGCGTCGATTGCTGGCGTTAAAGAAATGGTAGAAGAACAAATCGGCGTGCCGACTGTGATCGCCTCGCCAGTCGCATCAATGACGCTTTCACCCAAAGTACAGGCGCAAGCGTTGCAGGCGGACGCACCAGCGTTGATGATTGCTTGCGGCCTAGCATTGAGGAGTTTTGACCAATGGCAAGGATAAATTTACTTCCTTGGCGCGATGATCGGCGCCAAATTCGGAAACGCGAATTTTGGACGCAGATGGGCGTAGCTGCGGCAGCATCCGTTCTGGCGGTATTTGGCGGCATGATGTTCATGGACAAACAAAATGAACTCCAGGAAGCCAATAATGCGTTTCTAACTGCTGAAATTGCCAAATTAGATGCCAAGATCATTGAAATACAGGCGCTGGAAAAAAACAAAGCTAAGTTGCTCAAAAAGAAAGAAATTATTGAAAATCTTCAAGGTGACCGATCCTTGATGGTGCATATTTTTGAGCAGATGGCCCGCACCATT
>JAYTAO010000474.1:0-3019 GCA_043737435.1 Rhodanobacteraceae bacterium
TGACCCAGCTTTCCACGCAAAGTTTCGCCCGACTGCAGCAGCAATTAGCGCTATTCCACGCTGCGCTTGCTGGCTTAAGCCCGACACGCACGCTTGAGCGAGGTTACGTGCTGGTGCGCGCGCTGGACGGCGCTGAGCCAGGCCGGGTGCTCAGTAGCGCAGCTGAAGTTCCACGACCAGGGCAAATTTGCCTGAGCTTCCATGATGGCGATTTGCTAGCGCAGGTGCCGATAAAACCGGCGGATTAGGACGCCGACAACGGGTCAGACCCACACGATTGGCGTACCACCAATTTTGGCGACAGCATATGATTGACCGCTGGCTCACGTCGAATCAGTCGCACTAGCGTTTCCACTAGCAATTGCCCGGCTGATTTAGTGTCTTGCAAAATTGTCGTCAGCGGCGGGTTGGAATAACGTGCGGCGGGAATATCGTCGTAGCCAACCACGGCAACATCGTGTGGCACTTTTAATCCGCGCTGCGTCAACGCACGCATCGCGCCAAAGGCCAGCAGATCACTGGCGGCAAAAACGCCGTCAAAAGCTACGCCGCGATCTAACAAGGTATTGATCGCATCGAAACCAATCGTTTCGGTGGAATTACAGGCTTGTGCGTGCAGCAGCGCTGGCGTGTCAATGCCAGCCTTCGCGCAGGCAGCTTGAAAGCCAAAGAATCGATCTTGAAACTCCGGTGCCCCGGCGGAGGTATCGCCTAGAAACACAATGCGTTTTCGCCCTTGCGCTAATAAATGGCTGCAGGCCAATTCACCACCCGCAACATTATCGCAGCCGATAGAAATGCCCGGCTGGCCTTCTACGACACTGCCCCAACGGACGAAATGTGTGCCCTGTTGCTGCAGCCGTTCCAAGCGTTCGCGCGCCGCTAGATAGTTACCGTAACCCAGCAAAATCAAACCATCCGCTTTGTGGCTGTCCTGGTATTCGGCGTGCCAATCTTGCGAAAGCTGTTGGAAGGAAATTAACAAATCATATCCCACTCTAGCGCTGGCGCGGGTGATTTGGCCTAACATGCTTAGGAAAAAAGGATTGATCAGCGAATCATCACTAGTCGGATCCTCAAACAGCAGCAGCGCGAGCGTGGCCGAATGCTGGCGACGTAAGCTAGAGGCATTTTTGTCAACTTTATAGTGCAGCTCTTCAGCAATCGCTTGGATGCGTTTTCGGGTTTCAGCGCTGACTAAATTGCTGCCGCTCAGCGCGCGCGAAACCGTCGCTTGGGAAACGCCCGCGCGATAGGCGATATCGAACGAGGTCGCCTGTTTCATGGCTTAGCTGACCAAGCGCGTACAGGCGCGCGCCAATTTGGTAATCTCGGCCCAATCCTTCGCGGCAATCAGCGCGGACGGCGCCATCCACGAGCCGCCGACGGTGATCACGTTGTCGAGCTTTAGATAGTGCGGTGCCAATGCCGCATCAATGCCGCCGGTGGGGCAAAAACGCACGCCCTTAAACGGGCCAGCAAAGGATTTAATCGCATTAATTCCGCCCGAGGATTCCGCCGGGAAAAATTTGAAACGCGTGTAGCCAGCATCAAGGCCGACCATAATCTCACTCGCGGTGGCAATGCCTGGCAATAGCGGAATGGCGCAGCTTAAGCCAGCAGCCAGCAGGGCCGGGGTGGCACCCGGCGAGATCGCAAAACGCGCGCCTGCATCCGCCACCTGCTGTATATGCTCAGCGTTCAGAACCGTGCCTGCGCCAACGATAGCCTCCGGTACGGCGTGCGCAATTTTTGTGATTGCAGCCAGCGCAATATCACTGCGTAAGGTAATTTCCAACACCTTCAGCCCACCCGCACAAAGCGCCCGCGCTAAGGGCACGGCATCGTCAAGATGCGCAATGCTGAGTACCGGCAGCACCGGCGCAAATTTCAAAATATGATCGAGGGTGTGCAGCTGAGCTGGGTTCATGGATTTCCTTGTGCCGGATGCGGCTAGCTGCGAAGTATAGCTGGACAAGTTCCGGGGCGGCGAAAGGGAGTGAATCTAGTCTATCCGTTGAATTAAACCCTCTGCACTCAGCAACAGCCAAGCCCACCACGATGCCTATGTGCGACAGCAGACGGAAGTCTTCCGCTGGCACCCGTACTTTAAGCCTATCAGCACGATACACGTTGGCTGTAATGAGCTTAGTTAGCTACCAGGAGTAGAAGGATGAAAATGACACATATTTTCGATGCGCCTAGATTTATCGGCGTCAGTTTTTTGGCATGTAGTTTGTTCGCAAGCGTGGGTTGCGCTTCGGTATCGCGTGCGCCCACTGATGCGTTTCAGGCGGCGGATATCGCAATCGCCAATGCCGAAAAAGAAGAAGCTTCCGAATTTGCTCCGAATGAGCTGATTTCGGCACGCAATAAAATTGCTGCAGCCAAGTCTGCCGTTGCGAATAAGCCGCGCGAGAGCGAAGTGATGCGGGCGCGCCGCCTCGCCGATGAAGCTCGCTGTGACGCCGAATTCGCTTCAGCACGCGCACGTGATGCCCGTGAACAAGCAGTCAACGCCGACTTGCAAAAAAATAATGACACCCTGCGCGAAGAATTACAGCGCACCTCCGGAGGCATGTAATGAAAACCAAAGAATTAAGCACCGTTAGAATCAATACAAGCTTAGCGGGAACGGTTCGCTTTGCTGCAGTGACCTCGCTGGTACTCATGCTTTCCGCGTGCGGTTCGAGAGAAATTCGCAATCCGGACGCGCTTCGAGTTCAAGGCGATTTAGTGGCGCTGAGGGCAGACAGAAATTTAGCAACGCAATCGCCAATCTCCATGCAAGAAGCGGAAAAAGCGGTCCAAATTGCGCTGATGCCGGAACGCGATAAAGTCTTGAGCACGCATCGGGTGTATTTGGCAGATCGTAAAGTGCAAACCGCACGATCCTTAGCGCAAGCGCAATACGCGATTGAACACCGGAAAGTTTTAAGTCAGGAAAGTAACGAAATTCGTCTGGATGCCCGCACCCGTGAAGCAGATGCAGCAAAGCGCGAAGCCGGTGCACGCACTC
>JAYTAO010000475.1:0-18370 GCA_043737435.1 Rhodanobacteraceae bacterium
GCCTATGGTACTGCACTGGGAATAGAGCTAGCGAAGCGTCTAAACCACAAACTGCCAATTCCCGACGACAGTATCGCAATTTGCTCTTTTGGCGACGCCAGCGCCAACCATTCCACCGCGCAGGGCGCTTTTAACGCGGCGCAGTGGACCGCGTATCAGGGTTTGAGTGCGCCCTGTTTATTTGTTTGCGAAGATAACGGTATTGGTATTTCCGTGCGCTCGCCCAGCAACTGGATTGCGGCAAGTTTTAAAAACCGTACCGCGCTGGATTATTTTTATGCTGATGGCTTGGACTTGGGCAGCGGTTATTCGGCGGTACAAGCAGCGGTCAATCATTGCCGCAGCAGCCGTCGTCCGACTTTTTTGCATCTAAAAACTGTGCGCTTGATGGGGCATGCAGGCACCGATTTTGAAATCGAATACCGTGCGCTTGATGACGTGCTGGGCGGGGAAGCTGCAGACCCGATCCTACAAAGCGCGGCGCTCGCGCTGGATTCCGGCGCGCTGACGCCGGATGAGCTGATCGCGCTATACGAGTCTATTCGCAAAAAGTGCTTTGCTGCCGCGGAAGTTGCAGATCAGTCACCGAAGTTGACCACACTGGCCGCAGTCATGGCGCCGCTGGCGCCCTACTCCCCGGAAGCAGTCAAAGCTGAGGCGGTGCGCAGCGATTATCAGGACAAGCGCGTCGCACTGTGGGGCGAGCAATTACCCGAGGCGGCAGCACCTAAACATTTGGCCGTCAATATTAATTTGGCGCTGCACGATTTATTGCTGAAATACCCAAATTCAGTAATCTTTGGGGAAGACGTGGCGCTCAAAGGCGGCGTTTACACAGTCACCAAAAATTTGTTCAAAACCTTCAAAGGCAGCCGGGTGTTCAACACCTTACTGGATGAGCAAACTATCTTGGGTTTGGCGCAGGGCTTTGCCAATGTCGGCTTATTGCCGATGCCGGAAATTCAGTATTTGGCCTATTTCCACAATGCCTGTGATCAAATTCGGGGCGAGGCTTCAAGTCTGCAATTTTTCAGCAATAACCAATTCCGCAACCCGATGGTGATGCGCATGGCAAGCTTAGGCTACCAAAAAGGCTTTGGCGGGCATTTCCACAACGATAATTCGATCACCGCGCTGCGCGATATTCCGGCATTGATCGTTGGCTGCCCCAGCCGAGGCGACGACGCCGCAATGATGCTGCGTACGCTGATGGCATTGGCGCAGGTGGATGGTCGCGTGTGCGCATTTTTAGAGCCAATTGCGCTGTACATGACCAAAGACTTGCACGAGCCGGCCGATGGGCAATGGCAGTTCGCCTATCCAGCGCCGACGCAGGCAATAAAGCTGGGAGAAGGCCGCATTTATTTTGGCGAAGCGACCGATTTACTCATTATTAGCTATGGCAATGGCGTGCTGATGAGTCTGCGCGCGGCAAAACAGTTAGCAATGGACGGCAAAAAAGTACGGGTGCTGGATTTGCGTTGGTTGCAGCCATTAAACGCCAAGCAAATTGCCGAACATGCGCGTGAATGCAATGCGGTGTTGATTGTCGATGAAGGCCGCGAAAGCGCTAGCATTAGCGAAGGCGTGTTCACCGCGATCGTTGAAGCGGGCCTGGGTTCAAAAGCCTGCAAACGCGTCGTTGGTGCCGATACTTTCACCCCGCTGGCCGGTGCGGCGACTCTGGTGTTGCCTTCGGATGAAACGGTGTTGGCGGCGGCTAGGGCGTTGGCGTTTGGATAGGTTGTTTTGCCTAGGCAAAACTTGCAATCAAAACATTTTGGAGAGCTACATTGGCGAACGCTTTGCTTCAAACCAACACCTCGGATTTTAACGCGCTTTTGGGAAAGGGTACGACATGGGCGTGTTAGTCACTCAGAAAAAAGACGCTGAAATACTTATCATAGATGGACAGCAACGCATAAACACACTGAGTAGCTTGGCACTTGCTGTGCTGAGTTGTTTGAATACGTTTGGTAGGCAGCGCGTTTCAAACTTTTGTTCGCCAACTATATTGGGCACCGACCCTGAGTCACTGAAGCCTTATTCCAAACTTGCGAATTTCTAAACGACTTTCTCGCGAAGCGCTTCATGTTCATCCTGATACGCGTTTAAGATGAAGTGAGTGCTCATACCGTGTTTGAGACGTTAAACGCGCGTGGGGTTAAATTGACCACGGGTGACCTGTTGGAAAATTATCTGTACGCACAAGTTTCAACCTAGAAACAGCAGTTGGACGGACAAAAAAGTGTGCAATTTTGTTCGTAGCAACCTTCGCCCACAAGGTGTACTTCGAAATATCTAAATTTTTCAACGTGTTCATAGCTCTATCGGAGTTAGTTAGCGGTCAACTGCTGTTTTTAGGTTCAAGGCGCCTAATTGATTTGGCGCACGTCCAAGAGCAATGGCAGGTCATTAGCCAGATGGTGTCGGCCGCTGCGGTGCCTGATTTTCTCAGAATGTATTTGAATTCTAATCAGGCACCGGTTCGCCCCGAGCGAGGCCGATAGCGTGTCAGCAAAACCAAAGGTAAGTTCGATACCGTGCCTTAGCTACCGCCATCGATTTGATCTGCAGGCGTGCCGAAGCGCTGGCCTGTGCGGTAAAATTGCTTGCCTCTTCGGCACTGGGATCGCGTCGAACAAAGGTAATTCTGAGATTGGTAAATCGGCGGAACACACGGTGCACTAAGCCAGCACGATCGTGCCACTAGTCAAGATCGTCTCCCCATACTTGATCGGAATGGAGCGCGTTAGCGTAGCATTCAAAGCGATTGCAGGCCAACAACCATGACGCTCCCGTGCGTAAGCTTAAAAATTCATCGTGCCGCTTATGCAAGTATCCAAGACGGCGGGCGCTTTGGCTTTGAGACCATCGGCGTCGGACGCGGCGGATTTGCGGATGCGCGTCATGCTGAGCTGGCGAATTTATTAATCGGCAATTTTCCTCAAGATGCGTTGGTGGAGATTTTTGCGGGTACTTTTGAAGTTGAATTTTTGTCTGATATTGATTTCGCCACGGCGGGTGCAGTTTGCGATTTACGCTTAGACGGGCTGAGCGTTCAAATCGGATCGCGCGTGCGTGCCCGGCGTGGTCAACGCTTAAGCCTAAAGCAAGTCAGCGCCGGACGAATTTTGTATTTTGCGCTAGCAGGCGGTATTGAACTCGCGCCGGTTTTAGGCTCATCTGCCACCGATTTAGTCAGCGGCTTCGGTGGCTTTGAAGGCCGCCTATTGCGTGCTTTGGATGTGTTGTGCACGGCACCCGTAAAAAGGATTTTGCCGGTCTGGCGGGCATGGCTAGCCCCCAATTTGCCAGATCTAACCCCGCTGCGCGTGATGCTAGCGCACGATTGCCCTGAAGCCTTGGCGCAGCAGTTTTTACACACCCAATGGCGCATCAGCGCGCAATCTCAGCGCAGCGGTATGCGTCTGGAAAATGCCGCTGCTGACCCGCCAATGACACCGCCTGCGCACGATGGCATTAGTCGAGGCGTCGTGCCCGGCGTGATCCAATTACCGCCGAACGGTTTGCCCGTTGTTCTTGGCGTTGATGCCCAAACCGTCGGCGGTTATTTCGTTTTGGGCGTGGTGATCGCGGCAGATTTATGGCGCATCGCGCAATCGGTGCCTGGGCAAATTGCACGCTTTCAGGCAGTTTCGATTCAGCAGGCGCAAACGCTTAGTCAAGCGCAAGGTGTTGTTCGGGCAAGGTTAGCGCTGGCGTTGCTGGCGAAGCAATAACCTAAGTCAGCCTAATTAGCGCTTTCTGCCACATCCTCTTTCGTACGCGTGGCGGCAAAATGCAGTGCCAAAATAACTGGCGCACAAAAAAGTACCCACTCAATATTTTGTTGTCTGATCATTGGAAAAACTTTGATCCCAATGCCAACAGCGGCGATGCTCAAAGCTAGATTTGCGGTGCGCCGGTAGAAATTGTTTGGCGTGCCCGCTTGTTCCCTAAAGCCCGCCAACAGCGCGGGCACACAGAGCAGCCAAAGCGGCGAAAATAGCGCAAAGTTGAGATTGAAATAGCTATCCTGATGGTCGGTAAACAACATCAAAAATAGCAGCAGTAGGCCACTGCCACCAAAAACCAATGCGGTAAGCACCGCGAGAATGGCGCTGAAGCGCCTTGGCAAATGATGTCGGCGAAACCGAAAGCCCGTTGCAATCAGAATCGCTAAAAGCAAACCGGCAACGGAAAAATGCCAGCGCCAGCTGGGTAGTGTCGGCAATTTGTTTTCGCCTTCAGGGCCAAAGTTTTGCGTACTACGAACTAAGGGATAGCGGCTGCCGTCGGGGGCGGTCAACTGCGCGCTGGCGACCGCTTGTTGTAACGCTGCGGGAATATAGCTTTCCGCATAAATATCCAAGGGTAGATCTGTGCTTGGGCCTAAGCCGGCGTGTATTCCTAAGTAAAGCCAGAGCGGCTCAGCGGCATGACTCAATCCCAAACTTCGAAAAGTGTAGCCGTGGCTGCGGCCGCGCACTGCAGCCTGGAGCGCGCCACCGAGCGCGTCGTCAAGCGCATCACGCACTTTAGTTGAGCAATTCGAGCGAAAATAGTCATAGCGATACACGTCGTTCGGCGGCGTCGTTTCTTCTCGTAGCCGGGCAATCAACTTAGCTTTTTGGGTATCGTTTAGAGCTAGCTCCTGCAGCCAAACAGCGCGGCCGTTTTGTATGTAGTTTTGTAAATCTGCCTCGGCATCGAGCGCAACGCCAAGATAAGCCATGCGCCCGAGCACAAAATTACTAAGAAAGTTTTTGCCATTAAAATCAAAATAACCGAAGTTATAGGCAACTGAGTTTTGCGACGCCGGTGCCAGCGAGTCGTGGAAAACTATCGCGTTATGACCAAAACGCTCGAAATACAGCTCGCCCGGTGCCATCGTCGCCAAATACACGCGGGTTTCTGCCGTACACGATCCGACTAGCAACAGCCCGTTAAACAGCAGCGCCACTAGCGCCAACCATGCACGTAGACCCTGCATGCCGGTTAACTCAGGGCGCGCATGCACAGCGCATGAACTCGGCGGTCATCCGCGTGGGTCACTTCGATGCTGAAGCCTTCAATATCAACTTTGTCGCCGACCTCGGGTAAGTGTCCCAACATATTGACTACAAAACCGCCAATCGTATCGCTGTCTTCGTCAGACAAATTCAGCTTGAATTTGCGGTTGAATTCTTCTATCGGTGTTAGCGCCTGTATCGAGGCACTGCCGTCAGCACAAATATCAAAATAGTGCTCTGGTTTATCCTCAGCGTCGTGTTCATCGTCAATCGGCCCAACAATTTCCTCCAGCACATCTTCAATCGTGACCACGCCGGCAATACCGCCATATTCGTTGACCACGACGGCCATATGCGTGCGGTTGGTGCGGAAATCTTTCAGCAGCTCATTGAGACGTTTTGTTTCGGGGACTAAGCGCGCAGGTCGTAGCAGTGCGCGGATATCGCAGGCGCTGGCAGTGTTTGCGACACATTTAAGCAAGTCTTTCGCTAGCAACACGCCAATGACACGTTCTTCGTCTTCACCGAATACCGGAAAGCGGGAATGCCCTGACTCAATTGCAATTTTCAGGATTTCATCAAAAGGAGTATCCACAAACAGCGATACCATCTGCCCGCGCGGCACCATGACGTCTGAGACCACTTGATCTACAACGCCTAAAGCGCCTTCGAGCATGCGCAAAGTATCACCGTCAAGTACGCCGTTGCTGCGCGCCAGCCTGAGCTCGTCAATTAAATCCTCGTGGCTCTTTGCTTCGCCACCGAGTAAAGCTAAACCCAGTCGCTCTAGCCAGGTTCTTGGGGCAGGGCTAGGTGCGCCGCCAGTCTCGTCGTTCATTCATTCGTTCATTGCGGCATTTCGCCAGGCCTTGCAGCGTAGCAAATTTGCAGCGCATTCTGAAATTTCTCAGCGCTGACATTTCGCGACTCAGATTGACGGTTTAACGATTGAGAAAAAAGCTGAAAATCATGTCAGCGACTAAAATCGCGCAGATGGACACCACGACCGCGCGCGTGGTCGCGCGGCCTACACCCTCGGCTCCGCCTTCAACGTTAAAACCGGTTGAGACGCCGATTAGCACGATAAGCACACCAAACACCCAGCCCTTGATTAAACCTTGCATGATGTCCCACGCGGTTAAAACGTGCAGTGTTTGGTAGAAATAGCCCGCTAGCGTGATTTCCACCGGCTGCAAGGAAAATAACGCGCCGCCTAAAATTGCAAAAAAATCCGCGATCAGCACCAGTACCGGCATCATCACCAACGCTGCCAGCAACGGTGGTGCCGCTAAATAACGCACGGGCTCAACACCTATAACACGTAGTGCATCGACTTCTTGGCTGACAGTCATAGAGCCAATCCGTGCGGCAAGAGAAGAGGCAGTGCGGCCGGCCACAACGATGCCTGTCACTAAAGGGCCAAATTCACGGGTGACGCCAATGGCAATACCGACCACGATTTTGCTTTCTGCGCCGAACATTTTTAGCTGGGCGATCGCATTAATCGCCAAACTCAAACCAATGACTAATGCTAACAGTGCCACGATAGGCACGGCGTCCGCACCTATTTGGCGAAGTTGTTCCAGAGTATGTGTCCAACGCACCTGTTGGCCCCGCTTCGTGCCTAAGCTTAAATAAAATAAGCTTTCCACAAATATACTGCCAACGTGGCCTAAATCCTCAACAATTCCGACCGCACCACGGCCCAAATTCGTGATTGCAGATTTAATTGCGCTCAAAATGTGCTGACCTGTTTTGGCACAGTCTGGGGCTTCATAGGCAAGTTGCACCGATTAGGCGATAGCGCAAATGCGTTTTGCCGTGGCAAAAGTTTTAGGGCCAGCACAGTCACGGCGCAGGAATTTCGTCCACTAGCACAAAAACGCGATCAAGGCGTGCAAGTTTGAGTACGCTCATCACTGGTTTGGAAATCCTTAGCAGAGTAAAAACCTGCTTTTTGCCACGCGCGAGTTGGAATCCTTCGACCAGTGCTGCGATGCCAGAGGAATCAATGTATTCCACAGCGGAAAGATCTACCGCGACCGGCATGCCCGTACCCAGCGCGTCCAGTACTGCTTTGCGTACTTGTTGACTCCAACTTAAATCAACTTCGCCAGCGACGTGCAGAACCTGATAGCCATTTTCAACCAGCGTCCGACAGTTATTCATAGCTTTTGGGATTCCATAGCAAAATTTATTCAGCTCAAAACGGTAGCTTAAGCGATTTGTCCAACAGCAAGATTTGCGTCCTAAAAAGCTCTTGAATGCGTTGCAGCGCCGCATCGTCCGTGCCTTCAAAGCGCAGAACCAAACAAGGCGTGGTATTTGAACAGCGTACTAAACCCCAACCATCGTCAAAGTCAGCGCGAATGCCGTCGATACTGGTAATTCGGGCACCACTGAATTTCGCAGACTTGATAAAACGATCAATAAAACGATAGTGCGCGCCTTCTTCCATTTCGATTTTCAGTTCAGGGGTACTGACGGCGTCTGGAATATCGTCAAACAAATCGTCGGCATCCAAGCCACTGGCTGCCAAAATTTCTAACAGCCGACAGGCGGCGTACATTCCATCGTCAAAGCCAAACCAGCGTTCCTTGAAGAAAAAGTGCCCGCTCATTTCGCCAGCAAGCGCTGCATCCAGCTCCTTCATCTTGCCTTTAATCAATGAGTGCCCGGTCTTGTACATCACCGGTACGCCGCCCGCAGAACGTATCGCAGGTGCTAATGCGCCGGTGCATTTGACGTCGTAAATAATGCTTGCGCCAGGCACACGCGAAAGCACGTCGCGTGCAAATAAAATTAGCATTCGGTCAGGATAAATAATTTTGCCGCTGCGGGTGACGATCCCTAATCGATCACCATCGCCGTCAAAAGCGACGCCAATATCGGCATTCATTTGCTTAACAGCGACGATTAAATCTTTAAGATTTTTTGGATCCGAGGGGTCTGGGTGATGGTGTGGGAAATTGCCATCGACTTCGCAATAAAGTTCTTCAATTTCACAACCGATGGATTGCAATAGTTTCGGTGCGATCGCCCCTGCAATGCCGTTGCCCGCATCAATCACGACTCGGAGGGGATTCTCCAATTGGATATCGCCACTAATTCTATCAATGTAATCTTCAGTTACGTCCATGGTTTGCAGTGCCCCTGCGCCCTCGGTAAAGCGCGACGCGCTGATTCGCGCATACAAATTTTGGATTGATTGTTCAGCCAGAGTTTCACCACCAATCATCATTTTAAAGCCGTTGTAATCGGGCGGATTGTGCGACCCAGTAACCATCACGCCGCAGCCTGTATCTAGCTGAAAAGTAGCGAAATACAGCACCGGGGTAGGGACAGCACCTAAATCAATGACGTTGCAGCCACTGCCCCGAAGTCCCCGGATCAGTGCCGCGCTAAGCGCAGGCCCGGACAGCCGTCCGTCCCGAGCAACCACCATTTCGCTCAAACCGCGCTCGACAACTTCAGAGCCAAGCGCGCGCCCCAAAAGCTCAGCAACCCCCTCGTTTAACGTGCTGCCAACTACGCCACGAATATCGTAAGCGCGAAAAATGCTGCGGCTAACGTTGACATTTGGTAATGCCTTTCCGGCGATTGCGCGATCCGGTGACGGCGGCAAAACTGCAGCCTCTGCGGCTTTTACAACCGCAATTTTGGCGGTTGTTTGTTCTTTTAACAATTCATCAGCACGCGCACTGGTTGGGCGTGCCTTCGCCTCTGGTACTTTTTCTGCTGAAGTAGCAGTCATTATTTTGGAGGTCATCTCTCCCAGCAATGATGGGCGTAGACGCATGTAGGCCAATAGTCCAGCGAATCCTAAGCCCAGCAAGGCAAACAGCAGCGAAGGAATAATTCCTTCAAAGGGTAATGGCGCATAGGCGTCGGCGGCGCCCCAAGCAAATAGCAGCCGGCTTCCTGGTACAGAAGTTGTGCCAGCGCTTGTAGCGCCGGTGCCACTAGTCAGCATCGTAATCGGGTCATGCGCCCCAGTTTGTTGCAATGCGATCGTGCCTCTGCCGTTAAAGGCGCGAAGTTGATTAACCACTTTTTCCGTCGAAAACTTGCCCAGTACATAGCCAAGAGTGTTTCCACTTTGCTTTACTGGAGCAACCAAAACCAAGCTGAAGGTTTTATCTTTTTCCAGGTGTAGTTGTGCCGGCACAATGCTGCCGGATTGTTGTGCTTCTAACAGTACGTCACTTTTGGCAAAACCAAATTCCGCGTAACGCCCCCCAAGCGCTGCGTTTACATCGCTACCGCGAATCACGTCAGCATCGCGACATTCGGGGATTAATTTCAGAATTTCAGCGCGCGCGGCGCTGGCATCGAAGCCTTCAATTTCGGTGACAAGTTTCAGCACCTCTGGGCTTTGCGATACTTTCACCAAACTGTTGCGGGCATTTTGCGAATCCAGCGCAAGTTCTTGGGAAAGCCTTTGCGCAACATCGGCTGCATTTGCGACCGCGCTACTGGCGCGAAAAATACCAAAAGCCTGCCACAGGCAAAGGGCTGCAAATAATAAACCTACACCTATACCCAACAAAAAAATCGCGGGTTGTGGCTCTTTATGTTGTCGCGGTGAATTGGCAGCTTCTTGGGCACGTTTAGCAAGTTCGCCGACGGTTACTTTTTTAGCCATATTTTCTTTTGATCACTCAAGTCGGGTTGCCGCTGACCAAGCGGGCGTATAGTGTGCGAATCTTGCCACGTCTGAGCTGCGCGCGGAACCAAACTTGCGAACTATGAAATGAATTAGCGCACACCCGTATGCCCATATCCGCCACTTGCACGTTGCGTTGCCACAAAGTCGTCAACAATAATAAATCCCACCCGGGCGATGGGCAACACCACCAATTGCGCAACTCGGTCACCCGGTTGGATCCTAAGCGCGGTGCTGGAGCGATTCCAACACGCCATATTGATCGGACCTTGGTAATCCGCATCAATTAGACCGACTAAATTTCCTAAAACTAGTCCTTTAGCGCCTAAACCAGAACGTGGCAAAAGCACTGCGGCGAGATTCGCATCGTTTAAATAAACTGCGATCCCAGCGCTGACCAACGCAGTTTCGCCCGGGGCAAGCGTCAATTCCTGCTCAATACAGGCGCGCAAATCCATGCCTGCACTCGCGGCGGTGGCGTAGTTGGGTAGTGGCCACAAAGTGCCTATGCGAGCATCTAGAATTTTGAGCTGAAGCGTTTTAACGGCGAATTCGCCAAACTGATCGTTCATTAGCTAGTCAATAAATGAGGAATAAGTGCCTGCAACAGACGGCGCGCAAGTAGTGATTTGTTGGCGTAACCGAGTTCGATTTCTTGCTTTGCGCCAATCAGCACTAACGCGTTGCCCTCCGCTTCCATGCCAAATCCTGGGCCTACATGATTCGCTGCAATAAAATCCAAACCTTTGCGAAGCCGTTTGGCTCGCGCATTCTCTAAAACCGTCTCAGTCTCAGCGGCAAAACCAACAAGTAATGGTCTTTTAGACTTGCCCGACACCGCTTTGCTGACGTCGGCAATGATGTCAGGGTTTTTCAGCAAAGCGATTTGGCTTTCATCGCCTGTCTTTTTTATTTTTTGCAAGCTTTGCTGCGCGGGGCGATAGTCCGCGACGGCCGCTGCAGCTATAAATAAGTCCGCGGTTGGCGCAGCGCTTAGCGCTTGCGCATGCATGGATCTGGCATCGCGTACGTCGATACGGGCAACGCCAGCGGGTGTGGCGAGCGCACAAGGGCCTGCGATCAGACTGACGTCAGCGCCTGCGGCGGCAGCAGCTTGCGCAATGGCGAAACCCATTTTGCCGCTGCTGCGATTGCCCAAATAACGCACCGGATCTAAATCTTCATAGGTAGGCCCAGCAGTGATTACCACCACTTTGCCACGCAGCCCACTTAAATCAATATCTTCGCTATTAGCTTGTGCTTGCAATAAATTAATTATCTCTGATGCTTCCAACATGCGGCCAGGTCCCACATCGCCACAGGCCTGCGCGCCGTGGGTTGGGCCCAGGATCAATGCACCTAGCGACTGCAGTAAGGACAAATTGCTCTGCACTATTTTGCTGACAAACATTTGCTGGTTCATTGCGGGTGCAATGACTAACGGCGCTGTTGTTGCTAGCGCAAGAGTTCCTAGTAAGTCATCGCACAGCCCATGTGCGAGCTTGGCAATGGTGTTTGCCGAGGCGGGGGCGATCAATAAACAATCTGCCCAACGTGCCAGCTCGATATGACCCATCGCAGCTTCTGCGTGACTGTCCCACAAACTGCTGCGTACTATTTCGCCGCTCAAGGCGTGGAAGGTGGTCGCAGATACGAATCTTTGGGCATTCTCAGTCAACACAACACGGACGCTGCAGCCTAGATCAATCAGTCGCCGCGTTAGCTCGCAAGCCTTGTACGCGGCAATACTGCCGGTAACGCCCAACAGAATTTTTGTGCCAGCGCTTAGCGTGGGCAAGGCGCGAGCCGAGAAACCGGAATTTTCCATCTATTTTACCCGAGCCAGGATGCCGTCAAGTTCGTCCAGGCTTGAGTAGCCAATGACTAACCTGCCTTTGCCGCCACCTAATTTGCTGCTGGTGTGCTCAATCGACACGCTGGCACCCAACTTTTCGCTCAAACTTTGCGCTAATGCCGCGATATTTGGGTCAGCTTTTTTTGATGCCGATATTTTGCTTGGAAGGGGCGGGTGCAAAAGCTTGCGTACTTCTAACTCGGTCTGACGTACGTTTAAGCCTTCATCAATCACGCGATTCGCCAACAGCGTTTGCTTATTGGCATCCAAGCTGAGCAACGCGCGCGCATGTCCCATATCGATTTTCGCGTTGTCTAGCAGTACGCGAACTGCCGGGGAAAGCTCCAGCAGGCGCAGCAAATTGCTGACCGCCGCGCGTGATCTTCCAACAGCATCCGCAGCTAACTGATGCGTCAAATCAAATTCATCAATAAGGCGCTTAAGCGCTTGCGCTTCTTCAATGGGCGTCAGGTTTTCGCGCTGGATATTCTCGATCAGCGACATCGCGATCGTTGCCTGATCTGGCACGACCCGAACAATAGCTGGAATTTGACGCAGTTCGGCAATTTGCGCGGCGCGCCAGCGTCGCTCGCCGGCGATCAACTCAAAACTATTTCCTTTCAGTTGACGCACTACTACAGGCTGAACCAAACCTTGAGATTTTATCGAGGCAGCAAGCTCGTTGAGCTTCTCTGCATCAAAATGGGTTCTCGGCTGAAATTTTCCTGGCTGAATCTGTTCCAGAGGTATTTCTACGATCGTATTGTGCGATTGCGCCTCATGCGCGGAATTCACTAAAGCATCGCCTAAAAGCGCGTCGAGCCCCCGGCCTAAACCTCGTTTTTTCAGCATTGCTGATCCTTGATTAATGCTGGTCGGTGCCATCGTCAATTTCTTTGAGCCTCGCGCTTTGGCTGGGCATTTTTAACCGATGGCGTTTTGCTAACTTTGTTGCGCGCAATAATTTCTTCCGCCAGCGCCAAATAAGCCTGTGCTCCGCGGCTGGCTTTGTCATATTGAATTATCGGTTGACCATGGCTCGGCGCTTCTGCCAAACGTACATTGCGCGGAATAACCGCTTCAAATACTTTGTCCCCAAAATGGCGTTCGAGCTGAGCTGATACATCGGCGCATAAATTGTTACGGGGATCAAACATTGTGCGCAACAACCCTTCCATTTGCAGCTGCCCGTTTACCGTCGCGCGTACCGCTTTGATAGTGTCCAGCAGCTGGGTAAGGCCATCGAGCGCATAAAACTCGCATTGGATCGGAATCAGTACCGAATCTGCGGCACTCAACGCATTTAATGTCAGCACGCCCAAACTGGGCGGACAATCGATTAATACGAAATCGTATTGCCCTGCCACCGTTTCTAATTGCCGTTTGAGTCTAATTTCTCGGCCGGGTTGCGGCATTAAACGCACTTCTGCCGCGGTCAAATCGCCATTTCCGGGCAATAAATCATAGCCGTGCGCGAGAGACACAAGTGCTTGTGGTAAAGGAATTTCGTCCAGTAATACTTCATAGCCAGTCGGTTTAGCACTCTTTTTATCCACGCCCGAGCCCATAGTTGCATGGCCTTGCGGATCAAAATCGATCAGCAGTACGCGCTTATCTAGTTGTGCTAATGCCGATGATAAATTGACGCAGGTTGTGGTTTTACCTACGCCACCTTTTTGATTTGTAACCGCGATTATTCTTGTCATATCCCGGATCTTAACAGCAGATCATTTATGCATGATTTCTTAAATTAAGTTGCAGCACGATCGGGATCGGTGAAGAATGTTTGGTTTAAGTGAAAAGTTCAATGCGTTACATTAATTTACATAGCTAACCAAATGGATTCTTAACCTTTTTTGCCAGCTGAGTGCATAATCTAGACGTGCTTAATTGCCTCCGTTTTGCCCTTCATTGGTGCATTTGCTAGCTTTTTTATAGTTAGCTAGTCGTTCCTTTCGGGCAGGGCGCGCATCCGCACATCACTAATCGATTGTTCAGTTTTTAAAGGTTGTCAGAATATGCAGACCGGTACCGTTAAGTGGTTTAACGACGCAAAAGGCTTTGGGTTCATCGCTCCAGATAACGGCGGCGAGGATGTTTTTGTTCATTACTCGGCGGTTGGCGGTGCGGGTTTTCGTACGCTGCAACAAGGTCAAAAAGTGAACTTTGACGTCACGACTGGCCCGAAGGGCCTACAGGCCGCGTCAGTCACACCGCTCAAGTGATTGAAATGTTTTGCTCAGGCGAAACATGTCAGCCGCAAATGTAGTTGGGTGTGAATAGACGGCGCTGGTCCACGGCGCAAAAAACCTCGGTTTGCCGGGGTTTTTTTTTCCCTTAGTTTCGCGAGGGCAACACCAATTGTCGTGACCGTGTTTTTGCTAAACAGCAGAACTGCACGCTGCTATGCTAAGCGGCCGTTCCCAAAGCTGTATTCCACATGGCCGCATTTCCGCTCCTACTTATTCCTTTTGTGTTGGTCAACTTGTTGATGTTTATGGTTGACGGCGGACTGAGCGCCCATGTGTTCAACGCGACTTTGCCATCGGCTGCAATTTTTACTTTGACAGCAGGCGATTTATCAATTCTGGTCGGCTTGGTGTTTTTATATTTCGAAATATTGAAATCAACCCGTACCGGCAATAGTTCGATTCTGGACCATGTCTTATCGTTGGCGCTGTTTGTTATCGCACTGCTGGAATTTCTGCTCAGCCCAGCCGCTGGCAACACGCCATTCCTGATTATTACGCTGATGATGTTTATTGATGTGATTGCCGGATTCACTGTCAGCATTTCGGTGGCCCGGCGTGATGTCGGTTTTACGCGTGAAAACTAGTTGGCGCTTTTATCGACCGTGAATGTAGCGACCGTGCCCAATTCGACCGACGATGCAACGCCTGCGCCAACGTATGTCCCACTGCGGATACATTCAGAATACTCGATGGTCGATTCGACTATTCGTTTGGATCGGCTGTTAAAGCAGGCCAAAGCGTTCGGCTTACCCGCCATTGCGATCACCGATGAGCTGAATCTTTTTGCACTGGTAAAATTTTTCAAGGCGGCTGAATCGGCGGGTATTAAGCCGATTGTAGGCGCGGACTGTTGGTTGCGAGCGGAAACGGGCGAAGCGTGTGCGCAACGCTTCCGCTTCACGCTGCTTTGTCAAAATCGCACCGGCTATTTGAATTTGTGCAAGTTGTTGTCGCGCGCTTGGATGCAGCGCAGCAAAGCGATGCAGCCAGCGATTTCTTGGCCTTGGTTGTTGGATGCCAATGAAGGATTAATTGTTCTGGTTGGCTATCGATCTGACGTGGCGCAAGCCTTAGCCGCCGGGCAAGATGGTGCTGCGCATGCGCTTTTGCGCCGCTGGCGCGACACCTTCAATGACCGGTGCTATGTCGAGCTCTCTCGCTGTGGGCGAACCGGCGAAAACGCTTTGGTTCAGCCATTTGCAGCGCTTTCAGTGGCCTTAGAATTGCCCTGTGTTGCCACCAATGAAGCGGTGTTTTTACCGGCAGCTGCCGATGCCGCCAGTGATGCCGAAATGGATGAGTTCACCGCGCATGAGGCGCGCGTGTGCATCCACGAAGGTTATGTGATGAGCGACCCTAGTCGCGAAAAGCGCCACACGCCTGCGCAGGAATTATTGTCCGCTGCGGCGATGGCAGAGCGCTTTGCTGACATTCCGATCGCGCTTGAAAACACTCTGGAGTTAGCCAAACGCTGCAACGTTAGCTTAAGTCTGGGTAAGTATTTTTTGCCAGAATTTCCCACGCCTCAGGGCATGAGCAGTGATGACTTTTTAGCCGCCGAGGCCAATGTCGGGCTAGATCAACGTTTAGCTAAACTGGAAAAATTAGGCCAGCTAAGCACCACACGTGTGGGTTATCAGGAGCGTCTGGCGCTAGAACTCAGCGTCATTTTGCGGATGGGTTTTAGCGGCTATTTTTTAATCGTGTCCGAGTTTATTCGTTGGGCCAAAAGCAACGGTATTCCGGTTGGGCCAGGGCGGGGGTCAGGGGCAGGTTCGTTGGTGGCTTATGCGCTGGCGATTACCGATATCGATCCGATTCGCTACGATTTACTGTTTGAACGCTTCCTAAATCCAGAGCGGGTATCAATGCCGGACTTTGACGTCGATTTTTGTATGGATCGACGCGATGAAGTCATTCAACACGTCAGCGATTTGTACGGCGCGGAAAAAGTTAGCCAAATAATTACCTATGGCACGATGGCCGCGAAAGCCTGTATTCGCGATGCCGGGCGGGTGCTGGGCATGAGTTACGGCCATACCGATGCAATCGCAAAATTGATTCCGGCAACTTTAGGCATCGAACTAAAAACCGCTTTAACTGAGTCCGCGGATTTGCGTGCCATGCTGGAGCGCGACGAAGATGCGCGCAATCTAATGCGTTTGGCACTCAAGCTTGAAGGGTTAACGCGCAACGCAGGCAAGCACGCCGGGGGTGTCGTCATTGCGCCGAGTGCACTCACTGATTTCTCGCCGCTGTATTCAGAAGGCGTTGACCCTGATTCTGTCGGTGAATTGGCGGTCACCCAGTTTGATAAATATGATGTGGAAGCAGTCGGCTTAGTTAAGTTCGACTTTTTGGGTTTGCGCACGCTGACGATTATTGATTGGGCGATCAAAGCGATCAATTTGCGGCGCGCACTAAAAGCCGAACCGCCGTTGGACATAACGGAAGTGGAATTGGACGACCCTTCCACGTTCGCGCTGCTGTGCTCAGGCAAAACCACCGCCGTGTTCCAGCTCGAATCGCGGGGCATGAAAGAGCTGGCGCGTAAATTAAAGCCGAGCGATTTTGAGGACATCATCGCGCTGGGCGCGTTGTTTCGCCCAGGGCCATTGCAATCAGGCATGGTCGATGAGTTCGTTGAACGCAAGCATGGCCGTCGCGAGGTGGTTTATGCGCATCCTTCTTTAGAAGACGTTTTGAAGCCCACTTACGGCGTCATTGTTTATCAAGAACAAGTGATGCAAATCGCCCAGGTGTTGGCTGGCTACACTCTGGGTGGCGCTGATATGTTGCGCCGTGCGATGGGCGGCAAAAAAGCCGACGAAATGGCAAAGCAGCGCGCGGTATTTTCTGAAGGTGCTGGACGCAACAACATCGACGCCGAAATTGCCAGCTCGACCTTTGATTTAATGGAGAAATTTGCCGAGTACGGGTTCAATAAATCGCACTCAGCGGCGTATGCGATGGTGACTTATCACACTGCATATTTAAAAGCTTACTACCCAGCTGAGTTTATGGCGGCGGTACTTACCTCAGAAGCTGACAACACCGATAAAATCGTCGATTTTTTAGCCGATGCGCGCGAGTTTGGCGTGCGTATTTTGGCTCCGGATGTGCAACGCTCGCAAATCGTTTTCGCCGCGCAAGAAGGGCCGATGACGATTCGCTACGGCTTGTGTGCGGTCAAGGGCGTTGGTGCTGCGGTTTGTGCGGAAATAGTGAAGCAGCGCCAATCCTCAAGCTATACCGATTTGGCTGATTTCGTCCAGCGGGTCAGCGCCGTCAAACCGAACCGCCGCGTCGTGGAAGCACTGATTGATTCCGGCGCCCTGGATTCTTTGGCAGCGCATCGGGCGTTGCTGCACGCGAATTTGAACGACGCGTTGAAGGCCGCTGAGAAAATTGCGCGTGATTCCGAAGCCGGTCAGTTTGATATGTTTGGCACTGCTTTAGCCAAGCCACAGCTGGCAAAAACGCTGATCGAAGTGCCAGCTTTCGATGTATTGGAAAAGCTAAATCGCGAAAAGGCGGTATTGGGCGGCTATTTTTCTGGCCATCCGCTGGATGCAATGCGGGTCGAAATGGCGGATTTGGGCTGTTTAAAATTTGCCGACATTGCTGCGCGCATTCAGCCCAAGCCGGAAACTAGACGCACCGCAGAACAGCCCGCCATAGTCGCAGGGGAAGTCGAGGCGATCCGTCGCCGCGGCGATTCAATGGCGTTTGCCAAGCTCGCCGATGGCACCGGCGCCTCTCTGGAAGTTGGTTTTTTCAAAGACGCAATGGCGCGTTATCCGCATTTATTGAAAGAAGGCGAACGCATCGTGGTAGCCGGCGGCTTGTCCTGGGACGGCTTTTCTTCCAACTGGCAGCTTAAAGTGCGTCAGGCCTATTTGGTGGACGATGCGCTGCTAAAAGCCTGTCGGGAAGTCAAGATTACCGTGAGTGGCGCCGGTGTTAGCTTCGTAAGTAATCTGAAAGCATTGTTAACTGGCTACCAAGGCGGCAATGCGCGCGTGCGTTTAAAGCTTGAGTTTGATGAAGGCGGGATGGAGCTGGAATTGGGCGCTGAATGGCGCGTACGCGGCACGCTGGCACTCAAGGCAGCGCTGCTCAAGCTGGGTGGAGTGCGCGCTGTTAACTTAAGTTTTTCGGCCGAGCTGCTATCGGAGGATGGATCGAGCGGGACTGAATACGCCGATTCGGCACCGCCTTGGGCGGCTTGAGTCGAATCCAATAGGCAACTAGGCAGAATAGTTTAGATAAAACGTTAATCAGGCAGATTTGACATGAGCAACATAAAGCTTTTTCAAAATCAAGGAATTCACAGTGTGTGGGATGCCGCGCAGGAGCAGTGGTTGTTTAGTGTGATTGACATTATTCAAGCGCTGACTGGCAATGTAGGCCCCAGAAAATACTGGCATGACCTAAAAACCAAGTTGATCCACGAGGGTAGTGAACTGTCCGATAAAATCGGACAGTTGAAAATGCGCACGCCGGATGGCAAGTCGCGCCCCACTGATGTTGTTAATACCGAAAGCCTGCTGCGCTTGATTCAAACGATTCCCTCGCCAAA
>JAYTAO010000476.1:0-7452 GCA_043737435.1 Rhodanobacteraceae bacterium
CTATCTGCTTTTTGGCCTAGGCAGCGATGCCGAATGCGCATTAAAGGTGGTTGATCTTGCCCAGCTGCAAGTGCATGACTTAAATCAAGATTGCGCCGAGGCCCGCGCTTTTATTGCCGCGGACAGTCGCTCAATTTATTTGATCACTCAACAAAAAGTGCAACGCTTCGCGCTGGGCGGCACCAATTTGACCCTGCTTTCCAGTTTTCCGCAAACATCCACGCCGCGTAACTATTTGCCGATTCAGTACGACTCGCGTTTTTATAACGAAGGGATTTACGAAAGCGGTTTTGACGGCCTGCACTACCCTTGCGCAGTCAGTAAATCATTGGCGTTGACGCGCTCTTTGGATGACCGAACTATCGCTTATAACCTAAACGACGAAATTCAGTTCCGCGATCGCCCCTGTGATTTGCCCTTTGTGCCTTCCGCTTTTAATCAGTCGCGGCGGCCGGGCTTTGTCGAGCAATTTGAGTTTAGTCGGCGCGATCCCCTGCCGCATTCTACCGGGCGCGCATCCCACTGGCCGACCAGTGATGATGCTGATCTGGACTATCACTTTCGCTACGGCACCGGTGTGATTGAAGGGCTGCAGCGCCGCAATGACTTTGAAACCACAGTGATTCAGTACGGCACTGGCAGCGCGCAAGTGGTGGGTTTAAATGCGCTCGGGCAGCTAGAATCCAAAATTCGTGTGGAGCCTGGCGTGCCAGGCACGCGGCCCGTGCAGCCGCCCTACGGCGTGTTTGCGCATCAGCTTGGCAATATTTTGTGGCCGGGGGCGCATGCAATTGCCGGGGGCAACGAGATCACCAACGCCTACCCATTGCCTCAGCGCATGACCGAAACCATGCGCAATGTTTATTCGACTTTTAGTAACTTAAATCTAAGCGCATCGCTGCTGGCCAAAGCCAGCTACAACAGCATTCAACTGTCCGGGGTGGCAAGCGATAAAAACTTGGATTATTTTGAGCTGCAGTACAGCTTGGATCAACAGCCCTACGATTGGCGCGATGTGATGCCGCGCGGTTCGGTTTCGCATTTCAACCGCCGCTTTTACGAATTCAAAGCCGCCACTGTGGGGCGCTATTTGTTTCGTCTGCGCGTGCAGGACCGCGCTGGCAATGTGTCGCAAAAATTCGCCAGCGCCTTGCTTGAGCAAGCGCAAATTACGCCCATTTCCCGCGTTGGATTTCCTGGGCCGTATTTGTCACCGAATGGCGATGGCCGCTTGGAACATTACGACGTGAGTTTCCTGGTCAATGCGCCGGTGTCCACCAGCTTTGAAATCTTCGCAGGCAACGGCGCGCCGGTGGCTTCTGTGCCGCTCAATATCAGCCAAATCGGCACACAAACCCAGCGCTTGACCGTGCTGGAAACCTTGCCCGATGGCGTTTATCAAGTGCGTTTTGCCGGGCAAGCAGCGGATTTAATAATTGATCGGCTTGCACCGCAGACAGTGCCGCCCATCGCCTATGTTTCGGCTGCGTTTCCAAATTCACCTAGGCAATTTTCGCCTTCAACCGTATCGCTAATCAGCCGCTTTGGTCTCGACTATCGCAGGATCGAGCTACAGAGCTTGGATACTAATGGCGGCTGGATCAAATTGTTTGAGAAGGAATCTTTTGAAACAGAAGAAGTGTTTGAATTTTTATTAGGATTGAACGATTTCGAAGGAAAAAAACTACGCTTTGTTGCGTTTGATCAAGCTGAAAATTCGGCGTTATCTGACGTAGTTGAAGGGCGGCCGCAAATTGTTACTGCGCTTATGAAGTATCAAGACGAGGAAACTTATCCGAATATTTATACCCGTCCGGAAGATGCGGAACAATCAGAAGAAATTAAAGAATTATCGCCCATTTTTTGGCCGCAGGACAAACCGGTAGAAATTCATTATTACGAACTGTCTAGTCGTCCACTTAGCGATATCAAATTGAATTTAAGGTTTGATAATGAGAGTACGTGGATCGCCATCCCAATTTTAGAGGCTAGTTTGATTAACTCAACAAGCCTACTTCTTGAAGTGACTCTTAAAAGTAGGTATTTTATTTTGCCGACTTTGCCAGAGGATAAATATAAGGTCGAGCTTAAATTATCTGCGACCGATAGCTCCGGAGCAATTGTTAGCGGCAATCCGTTCATTTTTTATACGCATTCAATGACAGATCCGGCTGATTTATACATTTTTGAAGGGAATACGCCAGAAGAAATCGCAGCAGTGCAGAGAGCTAGATCTGTGCTTCCATTGCCCTCAGAGGATGAAAATTATATTTGGGTGCGCTCATATGATGGGAAGGTGATTAATAACCTAAATATAGAATATATTAGCTGTTTTCCCGGACCCACTTCGTTAGTTTATAATGAAAATAATTTCTATGTTCTTCTTATTGCCAAGGCAAATGCACATACTGTTGGCACTTATTATGAAAATCTCACTGTGGTTACGGGCACTCAGAACGGCAAATTGGTTAAGTCAAAAAGGTTTGAAATGCCGGCTTTGCATGGTCAACCCTGCGTAAGTACAAATCAAGAAGGCGAGTTCGCCTTGGGAGTAGATTTCCCGAAAGCGTGCGAATTAAATTCACATGCGAAATTTGCAATTAATAGCAATCAATCGATTGCAATTTGTGTGCAGTTTTCTCAATATCGGCTGTCAGTTAAAAATATAATTACTAACAGCGAGATGCAATTAGGATCTGGCGGGATTAATTGCAACACAGATTTGCGTCCGGTTGCCGAAGGTTCGTTTGATACTGCGGCATGGCCGGAAGGCTATTATCGATTTACTGCAATTGTGAACAGCGGGTCGTTTGCAGTGACTGCCAATAGCCAACCCATCTATATCTCGCATCGCCTGCCCACACTGCGTATTGACACACCCGCAGAAGGCGCAAAGCAGTGCTTACGTCAAGCCAATGGTGATTTTAAACCCTTCGATATTGTCGGCGAACTGTTTAGCCCGCAGCCGAATAAGTTGGAGCTGGGATTTAATCGCATGAATCGCGATAGACCCAATGTGCGCCTGCTCAGTACCTTGGGGCGTTTTCCAGAAGGGTTTTCAGAAACTCCTAAACCATTGACATTGCCGTTTGACGGGCCGGGACTCACCCCGTTGTTTGCACGTGTTGTGCAACCGGGTGCTGGCGCAGTATGTGTTGCGCGTGGCATCGAGCTTGATGCGCGTGCAAATGCCGAGTTTGTTTCTTTGGCGCCCGAAATACTTGAGCTAGGCTTTCCCGAACGCGCGCTCATCAGCAACGCGGGTGCTACGGAGTTTCGCAGTGCGCTATATACCTACAACGCCTTTGAGCCGCTGCGGCGTGAAACGCGAGTTATATCGCCCAGTGGTAGCAGCCATTTATTGTCGAGCGCAAACCATGTGGCGGGGCCATTGAGTTTTGGCTGGACAGGGGTGATTGCCGGCCAGTTTGGGGCGGATGGCCTTTACAGCGTGGTAACAAAATTCACCGATGCTTGTTTCAATGAAGTCGAATTGAGGGCGCTTACCGAACTGGATGCCACACCGCCTACGATCATCATAGACAGCCCCTTGCAAGGTGCTGTGGTTGATGCACAAGCCGTGATGCCGTTGAGGGGGCATATTTTTGACCGCAATTTCAGCCACTGGAGCGTGCAAAATGCGGACGGCAACGTGGTGCTGAGTGGTGATCGTGCAATTAATCTTGGGCAACTCAATCAAATCGGAAATCTAAATTTAGTTGGCTTGAGCGGCGTGCAAGTGTTGACTATTTACGCCTATGACCTTGTGGGCAATCGCTCGGAAACCACGCTGTCTCTGAGTGTTACGCCAAATAACAACGTGCTGGAAGCATTCGCAGCCACGCCGCTGCTTTTTTCGCCAAACGCTGATGCGGTTCTGGATATCTCGCAAGTCAAAATCATGCTGAAGCGCGAAGCGCGCGTTACTTTGCGCGCACTGAATAGCCAAGGCGTGGCACTCGCTACACTTATTGACTCGCAACTCGCACCTGCGGGATTACTGCGATTTGACTGGAGCGGACGCAGCGGTACGACTGCGCTTAACGACGGATTTTACAGCCTCGAGCTTTCCGTGCGCGGCACAGCGCTAGGTGATGAACCGGAGCTTGATACACTCACAGTCGAGATCGACAACACCGCGCCAGTCATTGCGATGATTCGCCCCAGTGCAGCCTTAGTGCAAGGTACCGGCTATCTGCGCGCAAGCTTTGACGACTTACATTTTGAGCAAGCTGATGCCGAGCTGATTCCGCCGGGTGCCAATGTCAGCACCTTGCGCAATGGCAATTTGCGGCTAGCGGGCGAGCTCGACTTATTCGAGCTGGATCCACTCGGCGAAGGTGAGGCCAGCGTGCGGATTCAAGCGCGCGATTTAGCGGGCAATCGCAGCTTGCTTGAAAAAGCCTTCAGTATCGACCGCACGCCACCGGAAGCTGTGATCAGCGCGCCGCTAAGCAACGCCGTCCTGGGCAGCGTAATCGCGCCGATTGTGATGCGCGGCACGGCGCGTGATGCGCACTTTAAATCGCGCGAATTGAGCTTGGTAAGTGCTGCCAATGGCTCGATCACCGTGCTAAATGTTGCCGCCACGCCGGTCAATAATGCGGAGCTGGATCGCTTTACCCCAAGTGTTGCTGATGGCCGTTACACGCTAAAACTTAAAGTGGAGGATCTGGTTGAGCTCAGCTCCACCGCCTCGGTGCCGGTCGAGATTGACAACACGCCACCGGTAGTTGTGATCGCTAGCCCGGCAAATCTAGCCGTAGTCGGCCGCCGTTTACGCGTGGTAGGGACGGTCAACGATGCGCATTTGACGCGCTATACGATTGCGATTGCCAGTGCCAGCGATGCCGCCGCCGGGCTTTGGAGCGAGCTGGGGCAAGGCACGACGCCGCAGGCCAATGTTGAGCTAATCGATACCGAATTAAATCAAGCCGATGGTGTTTACAAACTGCGACTGCGCGCCAGCGATGTTTTAAATCAGACTTCCGAAACCATTGTCCAGATTAGGCTTGATGCGCAGCCGCCCGCAACACCGTTAAATTTGACCGCGAATTCGCCGAATCAAACGGATGTGATTGCGCGCTGGAACGCGGTGGCGGATCAGGATTTGGCAGGCTACGCGCTTTATCGTGATGGCATTCGGCTCAACCAGCAGCTGCTGACGAGCACGGAATATCGCGATCTTAATGCGCCGGAAGCGACGCTGCATTACCAAGTCAGCGCCATTGATGCAGGCGGTAATGAGTCGGTGCGCTCCAATATTGCGGAGGTTTCGCTGGATCGCACGCCGCCGCAGGTGCTGCTCAGCGTGCCCGCAAACGGCGAACGCGTGCGTTCTGTGATCCAGGTAATCGGCACGGCCTATACCGATCAGGGCGATTTCAAAGACTATCATTTGTTTTTAACGCAGCTTGCCCCAGCTGCGGCACCGATCACCCTGACCCGCTCGCCGTTGGCGGTGCAAGGCGGCGTACTTGGGCAATTCGATAGCAGCCAATTTGCTGCAGAAACGCGACTGCGAGTGAGCTTAGAAGCCCAAGATACACACAATAATTCGGCAAGTACCAGCGTTGAGGTGATTGTCGATAACCTAAGCCCGCCACCGGTGCTGAGTGTGACCGCGCAAAGCAGCTGCGCCGGTGCCACCCAAGTGCGTTGGCCGGCACTCGTGGTCAGTGATTTGTTAGGTTACATACTTTATCGCGACGGCACGCTGGTCAATGGTGGTGCGGGCGCAGCACAGGATATGCGGCCCTTCGCGATCACAAGCAATGCCTATGATGACGAATCCCCCGGCGATGGCAGCCATACTTACAGGCTGTACAGCATTGATTTGGCTGGCAATCTCAGCGCCGATTCGGCAACTGCGGCCAGCAGCCGCGATTGTGGCCCGCCAGATTTGCGGCTGGTCGAGCCCGCTCAAGATCAGCAATTCGAAACCACACTGGCGATTCTAGGCGAAAGTGATGACCGCGATATCGTCCGAGTCGAATATGCCTACAAGCCCTTAGCAAGCAACACTTGGACTGCCATACCACCCGCGATTACCAGCGCCCCGTTTGCAAGCGTATGGACGCCAGACCATGCACAGCTGGCCTATGGCAGCTATGAAATTCGTGGCGTGGCTTTTGACGCCAGCGGGATTTCCGACCCCACCCCACCGGTGGTGCGCGTGCAGTATGTGGATCGCACCGCGCCCAACGCACCTGCGCCACTGACTGCGGTGGCGAATGAAGACACCGTGCAGCTGAATTGGGGTGCGGTAAATGCAAGCGATTTGGCGGGTTATCGTTTGAATTATATTTCGCCAGAATTGAACACGGCTGAGCTGCCATTAGACGGGCCGACAACCGCACTCAACTTCAGCCACGCGCCACTTTCCGATGGCCCGCAGCGCTATCGCGTCCGTGCATTGGATACCAGTGCGAATGCCTCGCCAGCCTCCGCCGAAGCTACCGCGTATGTTTACACGCCTACTTTCACTCAGCCTTTTGCGCCAACCCAAGCGCTCAGTTTGAACTTGGCTGGCGAATCGCCACGCCCAGGTCAAATCAAACTGCTGTTGGACGGCGCGCAGGTTCAACTCAGCACAAGCAACTCGGCGGGCGCGTTCAATTTCAGCAATACCTCTTTGCCACGCGGGCTACATACGTTCGAAGTTAAGGCAACCGATAGCGCCGGCAATCAAAGCCGTCGCACCGCGATCAAAATTGCGCGCGACAGCAAACCGGCAGTGCCCACTGGACTTGCCAGCACCGTGGTCGATCACTTGATTCGCTTGCGCTGGAATGGCAATGGTGAAGACAATATTTTGGGCTATCGCTTATTTCAAAATAATTCGCCTGTACTTTTGGATCGCAATGCGCCGGTAGCTGCCGCGCGTGATCAAGATGGCTTAGCCGTGCCGCAAGCGATCGATAACAACCTAACTACAAACTGGGCTGTGCCTTATGGTGAAGGCGGCTTCAATGGCGCAAATTATTTAGAGCTGGAATTAGCCGCGCCCGCTATTTTGACGCGCGCGCGCATCCGTTGGCACAGCGAAACCACGCGTGCGGTGTCTTATAAAATCATGGCGCGTTTCGTCGACGATATTTATATGGAAGTCGCGAACGTGCTAGACAATAGCGATACCGATAATGAAGTGAATTTCAACGTCCCCTATCGCACCGACCGCATTCGCATTGTGCCAGTGCTGCCGACGTTCGCCAGCGATGATTTGCGGCTTAGCGAAGTCGCGCTGTTTGAGCGGCCGTTACTTAGCGCCACAAGCTTAGATCGCACCGTGTTAGATGGACGTTACGAGTTTCAACTCAGCGCGGTAAACGCTTATGCCTTTGAATCTGACCGATCCCCAGTGCTGCGAGTGGATATTGGCGATGTGATTGCGCCACCTGCGGTAGTCCTGAGCGGAACGCTGAGCGGTTCTGACATTACGCTGACCTGGAC
>JAYTAO010000477.1:0-3005 GCA_043737435.1 Rhodanobacteraceae bacterium
CCAGCGCGAAAATGCGCGTACGCGCGCCCCTCATCAGCGCTTAGCGCGCGAAAACGCGTGACCTGTTCTTGATCGCGCCAAAGCAGCCAGTCGCTAGGCACGGTGCTGAGCTCAGGCGGAATTTGCCCAACCTTCAGCGCCCGCCAAATCTCGACACTGTTCCATTTCACCCGGTGCACTTGCACGCTCGGGTGAAACTGCGGGCACAAGCTTGGCCAGCGCTCGGCAGGGGTGGTGAGCAAGGACTGCCAATTGGCTAGCGGCGCGTCTGCGGCATCAAAACAGTCCAGGAGTCGGCGCTCGAATTCCGCAAGCTCTGCGCTTTGTGGGCTGTGGCAAAACGGCTCCGCAACGGCCATGTAGCCCGGCAGTGACGCGCCAAAATCACGTAGGGAGCGCACCTTCGATGGATGCGCTGCGATGTAGCCGGCGCAAAGCTGCTGCCATAAATCATCACCCAAATATTTGCCCAGCTGCGCATGATCATTTTCTAGCGCTTCGCGCAGGCGTGCGCTGTAGGCGTTTTGATAGATCCCAAGGCCGAGTTCCGGCGTGCCCGTGCGGCCCGGTGCCAGAGTCGGCATTAAATTATCCGGTGACGCACCGCGCATTGAGGCCAAAAACGTTTTTTGCAGCTCCGCCAGCTCCGTATTCATGATTTGCCACGCATCAGGGCGCAATCAGTGAGCCTGGTCATGGGCCTGATCATGCACCGCGCGCGCTTGCGCAAGCTCAGCTAACAGCTCCGGCAAGGGCGGAATATGATCGTCGCGCTCAATCATGGTGCTGACTGCGCCGAAGCGACGGATCGCTGCGGCGTAAAGCTCCCAGACCGAATCGGGCACTGCGTGGTCGTGCGTGTCGATCACATAGTCGCCGTGCACGCTGTGGCCAGCCAAGTGAATTTGCCAAACATGCTCGATTGCAATGCCAGCGAGGTAATCCAGCGGATTAAAGCCGTGGTTGTGCGCGCTGACTTGGATGTTGTTGACATCAAGCAACAAGCGACAGCCGCTGCGCTGCGCAATTTCGGCAACAAACTGCCATTCGGGCATGACTGATCCGGAAAATTCGACGTAGGAGCTTAAATTTTCCAAAAGAATTTCGCGGCCAAGAAAATCCTGCACCTGATTGACGCGCGCAACAACGTGCTTAATCGCCGCTTCAGAATACGGCAGCGGCAATAGGTCGTGGCTGTTGATGCCATCGACCCCGGTCCAGCAAAGATGATCGGAAATCCAGGCGGGCTCGATCTCAGCTGCCAGCTGCTTAAGCTGGCGCAAATATTCCTGATCCAATGGATCACTGCCGCCTATGGATAGCGACACCCCGTGCATCACCACCGGATAACGTGCACGCACAAACTCCAGATTCCGACGTGGTTTACCGCCCGCCACCATAAAGTTCTCGGAAATAATCTCGAACCAATCAACCGCTGCGGGTGGATGCGCCAGAATCTCGCCTAAGTGCTGGGCGCGCAAGCCCAAGCCAAATCCTAAATACGGCCTGGGCTGCGTGCTCATGCAATTGACTTAAATATTGCCCGGCAACTTAGCCAGCGTTGCCGCCGACCGCTTTGCAGCTTGAAACGGGTAGCGCGACAAAACCTTTGCCTTTGCAGCTGCCTTGGCCCTTACACGCATTGTCTGCGGTTTTACAATCATTGTGGCCTTTGCACATGTTTGCACCCATGCAGTGCACCATGGTCGATGCGGCTGCGCTCGCGGTTTTGCCAGCATCAACAGTTTTGCCGCCCATGTTGTCACATGACGCTTTCGAAGCCAGAGTGAAGCTCTGCCCTTTGCAGCTGGCTTGGCCTTTGCACCCATTGGTCGCGGACTTGCAATCATTCACGCCAGCACAGGTGTTCAAGCCCGCGCAATGTACCAATTCAACGGCATCGGCGGCGGCCATTTTGCTATCCGCGGCCGGCATGGTGGCGCTATTGGCCATGCTGGCGGCCATCAGAGCTAAGGACGCACCAGAAAACTTAGAAAGGATATTCATGCTCATAAATACGACTCCATTGAGTGGGGGATTGCTGCTGGGTAAAGCAATTTTTTTGCTGGTTTACTGCGGGCAGCGGCGCGCGAGTCTAGCCAAAGATCGCAGTGCCAACCAGACCGTTGGCGCGTCTGTAATCTTTCACCTTAGATTTTGTATGGGTTCTTTCCGGCGCACTGTAACCTCAAGACATTGTCAGTGGCTTAAATCGCGATAAGGAATGTCGGGCAATGGAACAAGCAAGTACGTGGAAATCAACGCGCATTATTTTGCGAGCCGGCGCTTGTTTTTTTCTGCTGTTTTCAGCCGCAACGCAAACAACATACGCGGAAGATTACCTAGCGCCAGATTTTTCCCATGACGTAGGGTTGAGCCCGGAATTTATTGCCCTGCACATAAGTCAGCTGCGGACGAGTTCTGGGCCCTCGCACTACCGCATGCGCTATTACGAATTTGATGTGGACGAGGTTGCGCACCAGAAAATTGCCGATTTATTTGCCAAACAGCGAGTGCATTCCTGGGCTCCAGCTAGTCCCGCTGGCCGCATGATCGATACCTTACAGCGAGTGCATTCCTGGGATCCAGATAGTCCCGCTAGCCGCATGATCGATACCTTGGTTGGAATTGGTCGCCCAAACGTTAGCTATTCGTGGGTTTGGACAGATGTTTTTCCACCCTTCAGGCAGTGGTTTGTTGCTTGCTATCCCGAGAATGATCCTGACTACGGATTTCGCTGGTTAGAAATTCAGCCCAGCCGCGCCGGTGTGCGCAAGGCCTTGCTTGCTGCGGGGAACCGAGTGCCAGTTTTGAACGCAGCGGAATTGTCAGACTGTGCCGCCATAAAATTAACGGAATTGGCTGAGTTTTATTCGCCGCTCTCAACGAGTTCGCCGTTGCCGTATCCATTTGCGCGGCGCAGCTTTCGCGAAATGCTGCGTACCAAATTTGAACCCCAGTCTTTGAACTATTTTGGCTTTATTTTTGTCGACTCGAAACACTGG
>JAYTAO010000478.1:0-2997 GCA_043737435.1 Rhodanobacteraceae bacterium
AGCAAACTGAAAATGACCATTCATTTTGCGCGACGTTGAGTAAGAACAGAACCCCACGATTTAAGCTAGACCTCATCACGCATCATGCAAAAGCAGAAACCGCAGCACCAGTCCCGTTAGTAACGCCGCATAAGCCCAACCAGCACCCCTTGAATTTCGACCTGATCTGGGCGATAGCGCTGCGTCTGAAACCGCACGTTCTCTGGATGCAGCAGCACTAGACCAGGCAATTGCTCAATACGTTTGAGCGTCGTTTCTTCGCCATTGATTAAAGCCACCACAATTTCGTTGTTGCGTGCGCAGGTACGCTTTTCAACCAGCACAACATCGCCATCCAAAATACCTGCTTCAAGCATAGAATCCCCGCGCACGCGCAGCGCATAGGTGTCGCCCCGCCCTAAAAGTTCAGGTGGCACAAAAATACGCTCAAAGCCAGAAATTCCATCTGTAGGCGCGCCCGCTGCAATCCGTCCTAACAGCGGGATCGCAACCGCGCGCGGCGCGGGTGCTGCGTTTGCTAAACGTACGCCGCGCTGTTTGCCGCCTAAGTCTGCGACAAAACCGGCATCGACTAGCGCTCGAATATGCTTGTGTAACGAGCCCCGTGAGGTCAAACCAAGCTCCGCACAAAGTTCATCTAGACAAGGGGGCGCGGTGCCTTTGGCCTCCCGCGTGCGCAGGTGACTTAAAACTTGGCGCTGACTAGAGGTCAATCCCTTTTCCAGCTGTAGTTCGGGGTTGTCATTGCCCGCGCGCTTAGTGCCCATTTGTAATGGTACAGGCTTTGATCGTTCAGTCGTTGACTGATCAAATTTCGACTGAGCAGGTTTTGGCTGAGCAGGCATTGACGCGATGCAGAACGAAAGGAGAACAAAGCTTAATAGAGTGCATTCAGATTGTCGAGCGTGGATTCAAAAATACTAAAGGCGCACCAGCGCAGACCCCCAAGTAAATCCACCGCCAAACGCCTCCATCAACAGAGTTTGCCCAGGCTTGATCTGACCACTTCGTATGCCGTAATCCAATGCCAATGGAACCGATGCACTGGAGGTGTTGCCGTGCTTTTGCACCGTCAAAATAACTTTTTCCATCGGCATATCTAGATGTCGGGCGGTCGCTTGAATAATGCGCAAATTAGCTTGGTGCGGTACCAACCAGTCGATGTCCGTTTTATTCAGTCCGTTCGCTTGCAGCGTTTCATCAACCACGCGCGCGAGTGTTCTGACCGCCACTTTGAACACCTCTTGCCCTTGCATAATGACTTTAATGCCGTGGTTAATTTCACCTTCTTTAAAGCCTTTGGAAACACCGACCGGATTAAAGAGCGCGTTGGTGTAGGCACCGTCCGCATGAATATGCGTGGAAAGCACGCCCGGCGTATCCGTGGCTTCTAACACCACCGCACCCGCACCATCCGCAAACAGTACACAAGTGGTGCGGTCCGCCCAATTGAGCATACGCGTCAGCGTTTCCGCGCCGATTACCAGCGCACGCTTAGCGCTGCCTGCGCGAATAAAGTTATCTGCAATGGAGAGCGCATAGATAAAACCTGAGCAAGCAGCGTTGACATCCATCGCACCACAGCCATTCGCACCCAGCCGGTGCTGAACCAAAGTCGCGGTAGACGGGAAGATCAAATCTGGGGTGGTTGTACCCACAACGATCAAATCAATGTCTTTAGCAGCGACACCCGCCGCTTCCAACGCGCGCGTGGCCGCAATAAAGGCAAGATCACCCGTTGTTTGCCCATCAGCTGCTATATGGCGCTGTTCTATTCCCGTGCGATCGCGAATCCATTCATCGGTGGTATCGACAATTTTTTCCAAATCAGCATTGGTCAGAATTTTTTCGGGCAAATAGCTGCCGGTACCGATAATTTTGGAAAAACGCATTGAAACTCCAGAAAACGCAGGGTGTAAATTTTGCAATGATTGATTGCGCCCTAACCTGCCAGCAGCGGGTCAAGTTTACCGGCACGATCCAGGGCGACTAAATCATCATGCCCGCCCACATGCGTATTATTGATAAAAATCTGCGGGACCGTTCTACGGCCACCGCTGCGCTGAACCATTTGGTCACGCTTGGCGGCATCAAGATCGATACGAATGACTTTCATATCCTTAACGCCCTTGCGTTCAAGGAGGGCTTTTGCTGCAATGCAATAGGGGCAGATCGCGGTGGCGTAAATTTCGATGTCAGACATGCTTTTGTTTTACTCAGTTTTTTGAAGTCACAATAAGTTTTTTGAAGTCACAATATTAGTAATTAAACGATTAGTAATTAAACGCCAGTTACTAAATACACGATGTTGGTTTTGGCAACCCCGCATAGCGGCAGGCTTGCTTCGCCGGTCCATCAGGAAAGAGCGTGTAAAGATACAGGCTATTCCCCTTTTCTGCACCCAACCGCATTGCTACAGCCTTGGTCAACAGCCGCATCGGCGGTGCCATGTCAAATTCTAGAAAATATGCACGCAAAAAGCGCAGTAGCTCCCAATGTGCGGGCGTCAGGTCTAGCGCGTCAGCCTGGGCCTGCATCTGTGCGAACTCTGGTTGCCATTGGGTAAAGTCGACCAAATAGCCGTTTTGCATTGTCCAGTCGTTCATTCGAGGGGTTTTGGCATGCAAATCTCAAACCTGTTCTAGCAACTGGAGCAATAACGCCTTTTCATTCGCACGCCAGTGATCAAAAAACTTGAGCGCACCTGCTTTCGTGGCGAGTTCAGGGTTGCTAGCCACCGCCGCACGCCACCATGCTTGGGCAAGTTCGTGTTCACCTGCGCCCTCAAAGGCTACCGCCAAACTATAGGCTAGCCAAAAAGGCTTGCCACCCGGCTGGGGAACGCTTTTCGTCCACACATTTACGGCACCCACATAGTCCGCCAATGCGATTTTGCTCCAGCCGTAGCTCCAGGCGACGTGCATTGGATCGCCGTTGGTGGCAAGTGCCCGCTGATTGTAATCTTGTGCGCTGCGACAGTCACCGCGTAAAGCGTAC
>JAYTAO010000479.1:0-2992 GCA_043737435.1 Rhodanobacteraceae bacterium
GCTTATTTGTTGGAAGCGCTGAATCAGCACAAGGACTTGCTCAAGGCTTTCCAAAGTGCGGAAAAGAGCGTCAGTGAACGGGAGATCCGGGACGGCCAACTGGCATCTTTCCCACAGCTTCGGGTTGGCGAGCAATCTCTAGAGATGCTAGCGCAGTGGAAGCGCGGCTTTGAAGTGGGGGAGCCGGTACCTTTTTTCGAAGCGGCGGAAAGCCGAGCACCGTAGTAAGATTTAACGCTGATTTCGCATTTACCTCCGCGAAATTAGCTTTTGACGGGAATATTGCCGAAAAATATCTTAAATTCGTGTGCATTGTGGCGCAAATACAACAAGTCGTCGTTTTCTTGCATCAGTTCAGGTTGGAATGACAAATCTACGTGCTATGATTTCGCCATAATTGCATCCCCCAAAGTTTAGGGGTGTATGTGCGCTAGCGCATACATAAAAACGAAATTCCTTTTCCTTTACAGTTGGCCCCGAAACGAATGCTTCGTCAAAGAACACTCAAAACGGAAATTAGCGCGACCGGCGTGGGCCTGCACTCAGGGCAGAAGGTCTATATGACGCTCAAGCCAGCGCCAGCAGATCACGGGATTGTGTTTAAGCGTGTGGATTTGTCACCAGCAGTTTGCATACCTGCCGCCGGGCACTTGGTCGTCGATACCTCGCTTTGCACCGCGTTGAGCAATGGCAGCGCTCGCGTTGCCACTGTTGAGCACTTGATGAGCGCGTTGGCGGGCTTGGGTATTGATAATTGCATTATCGAGTTGAGTGCCGCTGAAGTTCCGATCATGGACGGCAGTGCCGGCCCGTTTGTATTTTTAATTCAATCCGCGGGGATTGCTGAGCTGGCAGCGCCGAAGCGCTTCATTCGAATTAAAAAGACGGTCGAAGTACAAGATGGCGACAAGTGGGCGCGCCTGGATCCGCATCATGGTTTTAAGATTTGTTTTAATATTGAATTTGACCATCCTGCCATTGCCCCAAAGGCTTCAAAATTAACACTCGATTTTGCCAAAACATCGTTTGTGCGCGAAGTCAGTCGCGCCCGAACCTTTGGTTTTATGCGCGATATTGAGTTGCTGCGCGGACGTAATTTGGCTTTGGGCGGCAGCATGGCGAATGCCATCGTGTTGGATGATTACCGGGTGTTAAATGAAGATGGTCTGCGTTACGAAAGCGAATTCGTACGACACAAAATTTTAGACGCCGTGGGTGATTTATACCTGCTCGGCAAACCGATTTTAGGTGCGCTAAGCGCACATAAAAGTGGACACGCTTTAAATAATAAGCTTGTGCGTGCTTTGAAAGCGCAGCCACAGGCCTGGGAAGAGGTGACTTTTGCCGATGCTGGGCTTGCGCCCACAATATTCGGACACCCTCAACACGTTCTGTAAATTCTAAGCTTTGTCAAATCCACAAATTCCTGAGCTTCATCAAATTAAGCTGAATAAATCTTCAAAGCTGGTTGTTGGTTGGTGTGTGTTAGCAAACGTATAGCAAGTTTGATTTTTTTGGCGCCGCCAGAAAATCAGTAAGAACTTCCTGCACGCCGCACCCGAATAGCGAGCGCAGTAACACCGGGGTACCCGTGGCGATGTGCCGAGGCGATAACGGTGGCAGACAACAAGCGAAGTTTTGTAGCCCATGCTGAGGAATCAGCGAGGAATCGGAGATTTTGTCCATCGATACTGGCGAAGCGCACATGCGCACGGATCAAGGACGGTAAATCTTCGTTTATTCGTGAGCCCAGCTCGGTGTAGGTCTCCACGCGTGTCAGCATTTCGAGAAAACCTGGAAGTTTTTCGAAGTGACTGGCTAACGGGGAACCGAAATCGGTCGTTGGGTTGCGAATTTTTTTAGTCACAGTGTTTGGACAACGTAAAAGTCTGAGTACTCTACAAAAGTTGATACAGCGCATGAATTTAATTCTAATCGGCAAACCGTTTAAAACCCCGAAAACAATTGAACTTAGCAAACGTTCCGTCCAATTCTTGTTCGGCAGCGCAATGGCACTAGTTTTAGGTGTACTGGTTAGTTCTAGTTTTATGGTTGGTCGCTTATTTGGCGATGCCCAAGGGGTTACGCGCGCTCAGTTGAGCGGTTTACGCGGCCAGCTTAATGGTCAAGCATTGGCACTTAATCAAACCCAAGAGCAAGCGAAACGTGATTTGAACGCGCTGGCCATGCAAATTGGTGAGCTACAAGCGCACGCAAGTCGGCTTGATTCATTAGGCTCGCGCCTAACAAAAATCGGCAAGTTAGACGATGGTGAATTTAATTTCGGTTCTACCCCGGCAATGGGTGGTCCAGAACAGGGCGAAGATAACGCCGACTTTCTCAGTAGCGAATTTGGCCGCACAGTTTCAACGCTGCGGCGCCAATTTGAATCTCAGGATCAACAGCTCAACTTATTAGAATCGATGCTGCTGGATAAAAATTTAGACGCCAGCATGATGCCGAAAGGCATGCCTGTGCGCTCTGGTTATTCTTCTTCAGGCTTCGGCAATCGCGTAGACCCCATCAATGGTGCTTTTACTTTTCATCCTGGCGTCGACTTTCCTGGGCCGTATGGCACTGACGTGATTGCAGTAGCTGCAGGCGTCGTCACCTGGAATGGTATCCGCCCAGGCTACGGCAACGTAGTTGAGATCGATCATGGCAACGGCTACAAAACCCGCTATGCGCACAATTCGCAAAATATAGTCAGTGTGGGTGATCGCGTGAAGCCTGGGCAGTTGATTGCCAAGATGGGTTCCACGGGCCGATCTACGGGCTCGCACGTGCACTTGGAAGTTCTGTATGACAACAAACTGATTAACCCGTCGGAATTTGTTTCCGCAATTCGCTGATTTGTAGCCGCCACACCGTGGAGCTTGAATTGCCCTAGATTCAGCACCACTTCTGCACAATCCTGCACGCCGGACGGTTCCACCGCCCGGCGTTTTTTTTACCGTGTTTTGCTCCAGTAAGACATTTAGTTAAGGCCCGT
>JAYTAO010000480.1:0-2991 GCA_043737435.1 Rhodanobacteraceae bacterium
GCCGCCCACCCCGATCAGAGGTAAATAGGATTTGCCCGCCGCCCGGCATCCAAACGGGTTCAGTGTCAATCGAAAAGCTCTTGGTCAGCTGCGTCAGTGCGCCGCTAGCCAAATCCATCGTATAAATTTCTGGGTTGCCGGTACGCGAGAGCGTTAGCGCGATTTTGCTGCCGTCCGGCGAAAATGCCGGTGCGCCGTTGATGCCTTTGTTACTGCTCAGCAAACGGCGCGCGCCGGTGGCTAATTCGTGCAAATAGATTGCGGAATTGCCGCGCTCAAAACTGACATACGCCAAGCGTCGGGAGTCAGGCGACCACGCAGGCGACAGCAGCGGTTCGCGTGAGGTCACCATCGCGGTTGGGTTAAAGCCGTCTGAGTCCGCCACGATCAACTTTTTGCCGGACTTTGCCCAAACCAGTCGAGGTAATGTAGGCAATGCGCGTCGAAAAAGCCCCGCGAACGCCAAGAATTTTTTCGTAAATTTGATCCGCAATTTGGTGTGCTGCGGCGCGTAAATCGTTCGGTCTGGAGGTAATCGCAATCCCCAGCTCCATTTTTTGCGTGCCAATGGTGTAGAGGGAAAACTCAATGCGATAGGTGTTGTTCGGCGTATCGAGCACGCGCCCAACCACAATGTAGTTCTGTTTCAGCAAGCGCCACGTGTCAAACTTGATTTCGCTACCGGTGCTAGGCGTGTCGATATAGCGGTCATTGCGTAACGCATTGAATTGCCCAGTGCGATTAAGATCACTGCGGATCACGGCCGCCAAGTCGGTATCCGCAACGCCCGCACTTTGCCAACCAAACGGCACAATCGCAATCGGAATCGCCCCCGCCTTTGGATTAATGGCACCCACCACCACCTGCGCGTGCGCCCCGCTCATTAAAAGCGCGCTCATTAAAAGAATGCTGGCGAGCAACATCAAGCTGTGTGCGTAATTTTTGAATTTTTGGAGCTTGCTTGCCGTGTCGCTGTCGCGAGACTTGAATCGACGATTGAACATAAGTGTGGGCCTGTGTAAAAAGATGCCAGGAAAGTATTGCCCATGTGCTGGCTAAGTGGTTAAACCGCCGTGTGGGTGCGACAGCGGGCAGTTAGGGTTCAAGGCTAGGCCGCCACAGCCTGCCGGGAAAGCAATCGCGCCGCCGAGACTATCGGCAGCGCGATTTTAGTGATCAAGCCGAAAACTATTTAAGCCCTAGATTGGCTTATGCGTTAATAAGCTACGCCCTAGGTCGACCGTTTCTATTGACTGTGACCGTAGGACCAGGCGGATAAACGGTCTGCATGCGATATTCTTGACCACGGAAGGTATAAATCACGTCCCAATATTGAGGTTGATCACCCGCGTATTGACCACTGCAACGCTGCACATTTTGCGTGTAAACACCTTGGCCATTGCTGTTGCGGTTCGCGTTCGAGCCCACAGCAGCACCCGCGATCACGCCAATCGCCGTCGCATAATCACGACCTTTGCCGCCCCCCACTTGATGACCTAAGATTCCACCGATCACCGCACCTACAACCGCGCCCGGTACATTTTTGCCGCTATCGCGATATTGCCCGCCCACCTGCTCGCGTTCGATCCAACATCGGCGGTTGTCCTGTTGGAGCACGGCGCGCACAGAGATGACCTGGGCTTCATAGGTGCGCTCATAGCGACGATGATTGTCATACACCACTTCGGCAGGTGGCGCGTAGCGATTATCGTCATATTGGGCATTGGACGGCACCACACGCACTGAGGAAATACGGTCATTCAAACCCATTGCCTGAAAGGATGGGTAGCGTCCAGGGCGAAGCACCACGCAGTTCCCACCGAAGCGGATACCATCGCAAACTTCCCAACGATCACGCAAAACGATCGCAGACGAAGCTCGATCATTGAAACCTTGGTTTTTGAAATTAAAAACGTCTTGATTCGTGGTGAAAGACTGACCACTAAAACCATCACGTTCATAAATCACTAATTGTGCGGCCGCTTGGCCAACAAAGCTCAAACTTGCAAAGGCAACTGCAAAGGCTAGTTTATTGTTCATGACTGCTCCTAAAAAGATCGTACATCTGCTTGGGATTCGCTCAGTAACGGGCACCGATGCGATGTAACGTAGTGAAGATAATTCGCGCGCGAGAAGAGTGCTGTGTGGTGGCGAACATAAAATAGAGTGGGTAAATAGCGGCTTGCCCCCTGCCCTGCGGATACAATGGCTCATAAAATGGCTCAGGCAAATCTCCGAGTCTTTTTGGGTGCTTGTAATCCTGCGGTAGCAGATATTTTCGAAGTTTCTAAAGATTTTGCTGCTGACTTAAACGTTAGTGCGGTAAGCAATGCACAAGCAGTCGCTTCTGAAGAAGCTGAGTTTTGGCCGGTTACCAGAGTGCCATCCGTAATCACATAAGGCTGCCCATTGCCGACTTTTGTATAGGTAGCGCCTTTTTGTTTGAGGCTATCTTCAAGTAAAAATGGCACGACATTGGTTAAGCCAGCGGCAAGCTCTTCGGCATTGCTAAATCCGGTCACTTTTTTATCGCTCAATATAAAATTGCCACTGGCATTTTTTAATTGAAGCAGCACTGCAGGCGCGTGGCATACCGCCGCCACAGGCTTTTGCGCCGTAAACATCGCTTCTAATAATGCAATCGAATCTGGGTCTTGGACTAAATCCCACAGTGGACCGTGCCCGCCAACGTAAAACACGGCGTCAAAATTCTTTGCATCAAGCGATTTAAGCTTGAGCGTTTTAGCCAAACGGGTGTGAGCGTCCACATCCTCCATAAAGCGCCGGGTGGCCTTAGTACGGGATTCCGGCGTGGCACTTTTGGGGTCTATCGGCGGCCGCCCGCCGCGCGGCGAGGCTAAGCTAATCTGGGCATTCGCGTCTTTAAAGACATAATAAGGTGCTGCAAATTCTTCTAACCAAAAGCCGGTTTTCGCACCCGTTTCGCCTAGGTCTGCATGCGAGCTTAAAACCATCAACATTTTCATTACT